>NZ_SLXS01000008.1 GCF_004340785.1 Tumebacillus sp. BK434
CACACCTGTTCCCATCCCGAACACAGAAGTTAAGCTCTGCAGAGCCGATGGTACTTGGACCGCAGGGTCCTGGGAGAGTAGGACGTCGCTAGGCACACACGAAAGAGACTCGTTCTTCGGAACGGGTCTCTTTTCTATTTCCACCCTATGTCCATGCCACCCAGAGCGACAGTGCGATCGCATGCGTCACGACGGCGATCAACATGCGGATCTGATGGTCGGCCAACTGCTCCGGTTTCGTATTCCACGCGTTGAACGCCCCGAGCAGCGAACAGAGCACCGTCAGCAAAAACACATGCGCCACTTGCAGCGTCACGATCGTGCCGACAAACGATGTGAGCAGATAATACCCGGCCGGCACATGCCGGGCCGCCGCTGCGCCGAACTTCTGCGCCACCCATGCTGCCGTCGTCATACGTCCAGTATCCAAAGCCCCCAGATGCCCCTGCACCAGCCACGCCACACAGAGCATCGAGTGCAGCACCGCCGCGATGCCCACGACCGGCTCCCACGCATCGGTGAGCAGAAAATACGTCCCCAGCGTGCAGGCCACAATCGCCGGAAACGCCCCCAGCCATTCGCCTAGCAGCGGGAGATGGCGCAGCGGATGAAACGTGTACGCCAGCGACGAAAACACCCCGAGCAGCAAAATCAACAACAGAGACGCCGTCGTCGTCGGC
Source organism: Tumebacillus sp. BK434 (assembly GCF_004340785.1). NCBI lineage: Bacteria > Bacillati > Bacillota > Bacilli > Caryophanales > Alicyclobacillaceae > Tumebacillus > Tumebacillus sp. BK434. The sequence continues at coordinate 681 of NZ_SLXS01000008.1, forward strand.
GCCGCATACTCACCAAACGTGATCGTCGTGACCAGCCCGAGCAGCGACAGCAAAAACCACGCCCGCCGCGCATCCGCCCCGAGCGCCAGCGACCCGTCCGGCATCCGCAGCACGCCCTGCAACAGCACGCTGCTCAGCATGATCACCCCAAACATCTCCCAATGCACATCCAGCGCCGACTGTAGATTGTGCACCGCAAAGCCTGCCGAGATCGCAAACGCAGACATCGTCCACGAAATCGCCGGAGACAGCCGCATCCAACCGAACAAGCCTTTGACCATTTGCAGCATCGGCATGCACTCCTTATTCCGGTTGTTCAAACAGATGGTTCAAGAAATCAAGCAACATGCATTTCGCAAGTGATGCGGGCAGCACCGACAGGCTCTTTTTCGCCTTGTTCGCATACGAGCGCATCACCGCCCTTGCGGAGCCCATCGGCAGCGGCACGACCCCGCCGGTCGCCGTCGCCTGCAGCACCGCCCGCCCGGCCCGCACCGGCAAGGCCCGCACGAGCCGCAGATCCTCCTGCACCTGCAGGGCCATGCCCAGCCAATAACCGTGTGCTGTCAAAGCCTCTTCCACCTCCGACGCCGCTCCCCCGAGGCGCGCCCCGACCTTTCCGCACGTTGCCGCAAACAGCGCCGACCGCGAGTAGGCCCGTTCCAAATAGGCCCGCTCGGTCAGCTCCGGCCAGAGCGCATTTTGCTGCCGCGTCTTCTCCACGAGCAACTGCCGGCACAGCTCGGCAAACGACTGTACCACGCCGGGCGGCAGGTCGGCGCATAACGACAGCGCTTCCGTCTGCAAAAAGCTGCCCGCCAGCAGCTTGCTTCGCGCCGCCATTCCGTCTTCTGCCGCCTCCTGCCCTTTGATCGCCAGCATCAAGAGCTCCATGCTGACCGCAGCGAGCAGTGCCTCCTCCTCCCGGGCCCGGACCGCGTCGGCCGTCAGCATCACCAAAAGCGCGTACAGCCCGCACTTCGGATCGGACAACAGCTCTTCCCCCAAGCTTGGCGGCACACCGGCCACCCGGTTCAGCGCCGTCCGCAGTTCCTCCTGAATCACCAAGAGACGCGACTCAAACGGATCGTGCAGGTTGATACACATCGCCATGAATGAGCAGCCCCCTTTGCGACAGTATTTGCTAACTCAATGCGGATGATGAGGCGTATAAAAAATCGTCCGCTCCTGACAGAGCTGATCGAGGATCAGATTCGGAAACTTGCGCATCGACACGTTCAGAAACTCATTGATCACAAACGTGTCGTGCGAGGAAAAGGTCAGGATCATCTCCCCCCAGCGCTCCGTCTCATAGCGGCAGAGCATGCCGAGCACAAACATGACCATATAATGCACCGTAAGCTCCGGCAGCAACAGGTCGTCCCGGTGCGGAAAGCGCAGATGCGGCCGCCCCGAGAAGTCGTAAAGGATCAGCGGATGTTCCGCGTCCTCGCCTTCCACCGCCACGGCGAACAGCCCGGCCTCCTCCCCGTCCTCAGGATAGAAAAAGCGGGTCTCCTCCCCGCCGTACCGGTTCAGGATGTCGACCAGCTCATCCCGCGTCTTGTCGCACCCGGCCACAAACGACCGCTGCAGCTTCCACCGCGCCTGCCGCTCTGCGTCGCGCAGAATCTCCACGGCTCCGACCTGCGCCTGACCGTACAGGCGCTGATAGGTCGGGATCAGCTCCGGGATCACGGCGAGCAGCTCCTTCATCGCGAACCGCTGCTGATTTTCCAGCGGGGTTCCGCCCAGCGTCTTGTGCAGCACATGAAAAATGCCGTCCTTCTGCACCCGCACCTCATCTTCGGCAAACGCGTACTCCTCGCGCTTCAGCTTGCGGGTGGACAGCCCGTGCTTGAGCACGCTGGTCGTCGAGGGGTAATCCGGGTCATGCGCCGTGATCAGCGCTTTCGACAGCGCCATCATGCCGTAATAGAGCAAAAGAGGCTTTGTCAAAATGTCGCACGCTTCTGCCGCCCGGTAGTATTCTCTCGCCTGCTTGATGGAGAAGATAAACTTCGGGGTGGCCTGATAGACGTGTTTCTGGACATTTTCAAAGCCGGATTCCGTATAGCGATTTCGCAAAAATTCACTCGTTGTCTGTTCGTTCTCGAAATACACGAACGTATCCCATAGCTTGCGGTAAGGCTGTTCCGTCGGAATGCGGACCGTGGCCTGCATCGAATTCACAGACCTCCTCTCTCCAAGGGATGAGATTCGTAAACATGGCTTGACTGCGAAATAGGCTCTTGCTAAACTAGCCATAATATCCACGGTCAAGGGAAAAACTATACAAAAACTTGGGGGTAGAACACGGAATGTGGGAAGACAAATTTGGCAAAGAAGGCCTCACGTTTGACGATGTACTGCTGATTCCTGCGAAGTCGGAAGTGCTGCCGCGCGATGTGTCTGTGGCAAGCCGAATCACACAAAAAGTCAAAGTCAACACGCCGATCGTATCGGCAGGCATGGACACCGTCACCGAGTCGAAAATGGCGATTGCGATGGCCCGCGAAGGCGGCATCGGCATCATTCACAAGAACATGCCGATCGAGAAGCAAGCCGAAGAAGTCGACCGCGTCAAACGCTCCGAATCGGGCGTCATCACCAACCCGATCTTCCTCTCTCCGGACCACCACGTCTATCACGCAGAAGAGATGATGGCGAAATATCGCATCTCCGGCGTGCCGGTCACCGACAACGACGGCAAGCTGGTCGGCATCATCACCAACCGTGACCTGCGCTTCGAGACCAATTTTAACCGCAAGATCTCCGAGGTCATGACGAGTGAAAATCTGGTCACCGCCCCTGTCGGCACCACGCTGCAAGAAGCGCAAGGCCTTCTGCAGAAGCACAAAGTGGAGAAACTCCCTCTCGTCGACGAAAACAACCACCTCAAAGGCCTGATCACGATCAAAGACATCGAGAAAGCGATCAAGTTCCCGAACGCTGCCAAAGATGAAAAAGGCCGCCTGGTCGTCGGCGCTGCTGTCGGCGTGACCAAGGATACGTTTGAGCGTGTGGAAGCGCTGGTGAAAGCGGGCGTCGACCTGATCGTCGTCGATACGGCGCACGGTCATTCCCTTGGCGTCATCAACACCGTACGTGAAATTCGCGCCCACTACCCGGAGCTGCAGATCGTCGCCGGCAACGTGGCGACGGGCGAAGCGACCCGCGACCTGATCGAAGCGGGCGCATCGGCTGTCAAAGTCGGCATCGGCCCGGGCTCGATCTGCACCACCCGCGTCGTCGCCGGCATCGGCGTGCCGCAGATCACCGCGATCTATGACTGTGCGACGGTCGCGCGCGAATACAACATCCCGATCATCGCCGACGGCGGGATCAAATACTCGGGTGACATCGTCAAGGCGCTCGCCGCCGGCGCAGATGTCGTCATGGTCGGCTCGCTCCTCGCCGGCACGGAAGAATCACCGGGCGAAATGGAGATCCACCAAGGCCGTTACTTCAAGGTCTACCGCGGCATGGGCTCGATGGGCGCAATGAAAGAAGGCTCCGGCGACCGCTACTTCCAGGAAGACGCGAAGAAGCTCGTTCCGGAAGGCATCGAAGGCCGCGTGCCGTACCGCGGCGCACTGGCCGACATCATCTATCAGATGGTCGGCGGCATCCGCGCCGGCATGGGCTACTGCGGCGTGGCGACGATCGACGCGCTGAAGAGCGACACCCGCTTCATCCGCATCACCGGGGCCGGCCTCAAAGAAAGCCACCCGCATGACGTACAAATCACCAAAGAAGCACCGAACTACAGCCTCTCTTAATGAAAACTTTTGTCTATCGAGTGAAACCGGAGTCTTTCAGACTCCGGTTTCTTTTTTTCTGTGCTATAATCAAATTTGCATGTTTATGATCAAAAACAAGGCAAGACTGAAAAATAGAAGAAGAAGGGACGAGGAACGCAACATGAAAAAATCGGGTTTCTGGAAAAAAAGTGCCTCGGGTGCCCTGATCGCAGCAATGCTGCTGGCATCCACGCTGCCGGCTGCCCAGCCGGTTGCACCGCTCTCCTTCGTATCGGTTGCACACGCGGAAGGCGAAGTGAAACCGCCTGCTAAGCTCGACATCCAATCCCCGGTCGGACTCTTGATGGACGCCAAGACCGGCCAGATTTTGTGGGAAAAGGACATGCATGCCAAGCGTTACCCGGCATCGGTCACCAAGATCATGACGATGATGCTCGCCTACGAAGCGGTGGCCAAAGGTGAAAAGCAGCTCACCGACATCGTGCCGATCACCGAGAACGCCTACCTCGTCGAAGGTTCCAGCGTCTGGCTGGACCCGAATGAGAAGTTCACCTTGCAGGAGATGCTCGAGTTCATCGCCATCCAGTCCGGCAACGACGCTTGTGTGGCGACCGCCGAGTTCATCGCCGGCAGCGAAGAAGCGTTCGTCGCGCGCATGAACAAAAAAGCGCAGGAATTGGGCATGAAAGACACGCATTTTGCCGACACCAACGGCTTGCACCATCCGGACCACTACACCTCCGCGCATGACATCGCGACCATGGCGCGCGAGCTGATCACGAAGTACCCGCAAGTGCTCGAGATCACCAAAATGGAGAGCAAGACGATCCGCGACGGCAAGTTCAAGCTGGAGAACACCAACCACGTGCTGGGCTCCTATGACGGCCTCGACGGTCTGAAGACCGGCTTCACCGACCAGGCGGGCTACTGCCTCGTCGGGACGGCAGAGCGCAACGGCTTCCGTCTGATCTCGATCGAACTTGGCGCACCGAACGATGCGGTTCGCGTGTCCGATTCGGTGAAGATCCTCGACCACGGTTTCAACAACTACAAATCCGAGCCGGTGATCAAAAAGGGCGAGAGCGTTGCAGAGCTCGCACCGATCACCTCCGGCAAAGAAAAAGAGATCGGCACCGTCGCCGCGACCGATCTGAACGTGGCCGTGCTGAAAGAGGGCGGCGCATTCACCAAGAAAGTGGTGTACAATGAAGTCACCGCGCCGGTGAAAAAAGACGCGGTGCTGGGACAACTGCAAGTGGTGCAGAATGAAAAGGTCGTCGCCAGCGTCGATCTGCTCGCTGCCCAAGATGTAGAAAAAGGGTCCTGGATTCGCCTGATGTTCCGCGGGATCGGCAATTTCTTTGGCGGCTTGTTCGGAGCGATCGGCGATTTCTTCGGCGGTTTATTCTAATCTGACAAGTGAGGGATCGTCATGTCTAACGTTCCGTCTTGGTATCTGATCACGTCGCTGATCTTGTTTATCATCCTGATTCCCGGTGGCTTCTTTATGTTCCGCGCTTTTCTGCGCCGCATGGCTCCCGAGAAGCCGGACCAAAACCAGGGGTAATCCCCCTGGTTTTTTGCGTTTCCTTGTCACTGTCTCATCACTCATGTAAAATGGGATTAGTTGTGTTTTATTTAAAACGTACTAAGCGGCACAGGGGGAACTTTCTCATGATCGAAACTGGTACCACTCGCGTTAAACGCGGTATGGCAGAAATGCAAAAGGGCGGCGTCATCATGGACGTTGTCAATGCAGAGCAAGCGAAGATTGCTGAAGAAGCGGGCGCAGTAGCAGTCATGGCGCTGGAGCGCGTTCCGGCTGACATTCGCGCAGCAGGCGGCGTAGCTCGTATGGCAGATCCGACCATCATGGAAGAAGTCATGAACGCGGTCTCGATCCCGGTGATGGCGAAAGCTCGTATCGGCCACTTTGTGGAAGCCAAGATTTTGGAAGCGATGGGCGTAGACTACATCGACGAATCTGAAGTTCTGACTCCGGCTGACGATAGATTCCATATCAACAAGCGCGACTTCACCGTTCCGTTTGTCTGCGGCTGCCGTGACCTCGGCGAAGCGCTCCGCCGCATCGCAGAAGGCGCTTCGATGCTCCGCACCAAGGGCGAGCCGGGCACCGGCAACATCGTCGAAGCGGTCAAGCACATGCGTATGGTGCAAGCACAGATCCGCAAAGTTGCGGCGATGGCAGACGACGAGATCGTAGCAGAAGCGAAAAACATCGGCGCGCCGGTGGAACTGCTCCTGCAGATCAAAAAAGACGGCAAACTGCCGGTCGTAAACTTCGCAGCAGGCGGCGTCGCCACTCCGGCTGACGCAGCGCTGATGATGCACCTCGGCGCAGACGGCGTATTCGTTGGCTCCGGCATCTTCAAGTCGGACAACCCGGCGAAGTTCGCAAAAGCGATCGTGGAAGCGACCACCCACTACACCGACTACAAACTGCTCGTAGAACTGTCCAAAGACCTCGGCGTCGCGATGAAGGGCATCGAGCTGTCCACCCTGCGCGACAACGAGCGCATGGCAGAGCGCGGCTGGTAAGATCCCGCTATGAAAATCGGCGTATTGGCGTTGCAGGGTGCTGTTGCTGAGCACATCAAAAGCTTGCAGCAGGCCGGTGCTGACGAAGTCGTTTCGGTCAAATGGCCGAAAGACCTCGAAGGCCTCGACGGTCTGGTGCTGCCGGGCGGCGAAAGCACGACCATCGGCAAGCTGATGAACAAATACGAACTGATGGAGCCGGTTCGCGAGATGGCGAAGCGCGGCGTGCCGATGTTTGGCACTTGTGCCGGCTTGATCTTGCTCTCGAACCGCATCCACGGCCAGGACTGGGCGCATATCGGCGCGTTGAACGCGCTGGTCGACCGCAACTCGTTCGGCCGCCAAGTGGACTCGTTTGAAGCGGACCTCAAGGTGGAAGGTCTGGAAGGGGACGAGCCGTATCCGGCCGTCTTCATCCGCGCTCCGCACATCATGGAGGTAGGCGAGAACGTCGACGTGCTCTGCACGTACAACGACCGCATCGTCACCGCGCGCCAGGGCAACCTGCTCGGCGCGTCGTTCCACCCGGAACTGACCGACGATGTCCGTCTGCACAAGTATTTCCTTGGCATGGTGCAAGAGGCGAAAGCAACCGTATAAAACACAGAGGAGGAGCGTCATGTCGACGCTCCTCCTTTCGTATATTTAAAACCATCCTGCGTTTGGAACGGAGGCTGGGACGATGAACCTCTACGAATTCAGCATCGGGCTGCTCAAACAGCACCAGGTGCCGGGCGGCTCCTTCCCGGCGTCACCCGCCTTTTCCGCCTACCAGTACTGCTGGCTGCGTGACGGCACGTTTACCGCCTATGCGCTCGACGTGGCGGGGGAGCGGGAGGCGGCTGCGGGCTACTACCGCTGGGTGCACAAGACGATCATCCGGCACCTGCACAAGTTTTACACCTTGTTAGCGAGAAGACAACGGGGGCTGCCCCTGTCCGCGGAGCTGTTCTGGCATTGCCGGTATACGACCGACAGCTGGGAAGGCAGCGAGCCGTGGGGGCATTTTCAGTTGGATGGTTACGGCGCGTACCTGTGGGGCGTGGCGGAGCATGTGAAGCGCAGGGCAGATGGGGACGAGTTTCTGACGGAGATCCAGGAGAGCCTGGAAGCGACGGTGTCCTACCTGCTGGAATTTTGGCAGGAGCCGAACTTCGACTGCTGGGAAGAAAACGGCGACCGGGTGCATCTGAGCACCTTGGCGGCAGTCTACGGCGGGCTGCAGCGCATCTCGGAGCTGCTGCCAGACCCGCGCATCGCGCCGGCCTGCGCGGAGATTCGCGCCTTTGTCGAGCGGCATGGCGTGGCGAACGGGCGGTTCATCAAGTCGCTGGGGAACCCTGCGGTCGACGCCAGCCTGCTCTGGCTCACCGTGCCGTTTGACCTGTTTGCCGCAGATGATGCGCGGATGGTGCGCACGGTGGCGGCGATCGAAGCGGACTTGTGCACGGGCGGCGTGCACCGCTATCCGTCCGACGTGTTTTACGGCGGTGGTGCGTGGCCGCTGCTGACAGCCTGGCTGGGCTGGTACTACCTGCAGGCAGGGCAACGCGAACGGGCACAAGAGCTGCTGGACTGGGTGGAAGCCCAAGCGGACGAGCGGGGCTGTCTGCCGGAGCAGGTGCCGGAAGGACTGCTGTTCCCAGAGGAGCGTAAGCGCTGGGTCGACCAGTGGGGAGAACCGGCCCGTCCGCTGTTGTGGGCGCATGCGATGTATGTGGTGTTGAAGAAAGAGATGATGAGGAACTAGAAATATCCCACAATCAACTCCTGCCGATCTGGCTGGAGTTTTTCATTTTTTTCAGACAGACGCCCATAAACTAGCGGACGATTCTCGTAACTATAGCGACAACGACAACAAAGACTGAAAGGATGAATACATACTCTATGAAAAAATCGAAAGCACTGCTTACTTCTTCTGTACTGATCACCTCTCTGATTCTCTCGCCGATGGCTGCGTTCGCAAGCGGCGATGCAAACACCTCCACGCAAGTGAAAGTCACGGAAACGACCGATGTGAACGCTGAGCAAGTCGGCCTGACCCCGGACAACTTCTTCTACTTCTTCAAGCAACTGATCTGTGACGTCAACCTGATGTTCACGTTCGACGATAAAAAAGAAGCAGAACTGCTTCTGCAATACGCCAACGAAAAAGCGGCCGAGCTGAAAGTGCTGGCCGAGCAAGGCAACACCGAATACAACGAAGAGCAGATGAAAGAGATCGAACAACTGCTCCTCCAAGCGGCAGACCTGATCGGCGGCAAAGATGACGGCAAGACCACCGAAGACGGTACTACCATCGAAGACGGCAAGACCACCGAAGACGGCACCACCATCGAAGACGGCAAGACCACCGAAGACGGCAAGACCACCGAAGACGGCAAGACCACCGAAGATGGCAAAGCCACCGAAGATGGAAAAACCACCGAAGATGGAAAAACCACCGAAGACGGCAAAACCACCGAAGACGGCAAAACCACCGAAGATGGCAAAACCACTGAGGACGGCACGACCGCTCCGACGGAAGAGCAACAGCCGGCTGAGGAAGGGCAGTACGGCCCGCACCATGCGCTGGAAGTGCTGAAAGCTCTGCTCGACAAACTGCCGGAACAGGGCCGCAAAGGCGTCGAGAACGCGATCAAGCACATCGAGAAAAACATCGAAAAGCAAGAGAAGAAAAAAGCAAAGCACAAGAAACACCAAACAGAGAAAGCGCCGACCACCGAAACTCCGGCACCGGCTGAAACCACACCGGAACAAGACGACACCGCGACGACCGAGCCGACCACCGAACCGGCAACGAAGCCTGAAACTACGACCGATGGCACCGTAACCATCAAACCGACTCCGGCCCCGGTACAAGCGAAAGAAGAAGTCCTCGCACCGAAAGCGAAAACGACCGTTGAGCCGAAGAAAGAGCAATCCAACAACGGCAATCACTACGGCCAGCACAAGCAAAAAGAACAACCGAAGAAAGAAGAGCACAAATCTTCACAAAATAAAGGCAACAAGGGCAGCGAAAAAGGCAAATCTGAAGAAAAAGACAACGGCAGAAACTAAGTACCAGCCAGCAGTAGCAGCCTGCTTTATACACCAGCCGGGCCCGCATCACAAGTCACAATGCAAAGGCGGTCATCTCCAGGATGACCGCCTTTTTAGGCACGCAAAAAAGCACCGGATCAACTCCGGTGCTTTTGTTTTTTCCACTAGGACCGTACAGTCTGGCGAACTTGGCCGATGCGCTGGGCCACCTTTTCCAGCACGTGGTGAATCGAGTCTGCGTCTTTCAGCACGTCGTACTCGTTGATGTTCAGACGAATCACCGGGCAGGCGGTGAAGTTGTTGATCCATTCTTCATACCGTCCGTACATCTCTTCCCAGTACGCGATGTCGGTGTTCTGCTCCATCGGACGGCCGCGCTCCTTGATGCGGGCGAGAACGTCGTCGAACGTGCCTTCCAGGTAGATCAGCACATCCGGATGCGGGAAGTACGGCGTCATCACCATCGCATCGAACAGCGAGGTGTATGTCGAGTAATCGGTCTGGCTCATCTTGCCCTGATCGAACAGCATCTTGGCAAAAATGCCGGTGTCCTCATAGATCGAACGGTCCTGCACAAAGCCGCCGCCATACTCGAAAATGCGCTTCTGCTCTTTGAACCGCTCAGCGAGGAAATACACCTGCAGATGGAAGCTCCACTTCTCAAAGTCGGCGTAAAACTTGTCCAGATACGGGTTGGAATCCACTTTCTCAAGCGAGGTGCGGAACCCGAGCGCATCGGCCAGCGCCATCGTGATCGTCGACTTGCCGACGCCCACCGTCCCGCCGATCGTGATCACCGCGTCGCGCGGGATGCCGTATTTTTCGCAAAGGGAATGATTAAGCATGTTCGAGATGCTCCTTGTTCATAGTTTCTTCAATCATGCGGAACACGAAATCCATATCTTCCGGACGCTCCACGAAATCCAGCTCGTCCCCGTCCAATTGCAAAATCGGCACATCAGGGTGCAGGTAGCGGTAACGCTCCAAAAACAGCTCATAGTCATCGCGCAAGTTGCGAATGTAGGTCGGATCGATGTTATGTTCGATCTCACGCCCGCGCTTGGCGATGCGCTTCATGATCGTCTCCACGCTGGCGTTCAGGTGAATGATCAAAGTCGCTTTCGGCATGTCGCAGGTCAGAATGTCGTAGATCTTCAGGTATTTGTCCAGCTCCGCCTTGTGCAGTGTGCGCTGTGCAAAAATCGTATTCTTGAAAATATTGTAGTCCGATACGACCGAGTGCTCTTGTTTTAAATATAAGTTCGAGATATCTGTCAATTGTTTGAAGCGGTTGCAGAGAAAAAACATCTCGGTCTGAAAACTCCACTCCTCGATGTTGTCGTAAAAACGGCCGAGGAAAGGATTTTCCTCTACTATCTCTTGAAGGAGATGGTATCCGTACCGCTGGTTGATAGCCCTGGCAAGTGAAGTTTTGCCAATTCCGATCGGCCCTTCAACCGTGATGAATTGGGGTAAAGGCATCGAAGTCCCTCCTGCAAACGTGATCAGATTGCATTGTAACACATTTCAAAGGTTCATAGAATGGGTTGGCAGAAAATGAAAAGACGGCAAACCCATTCGCGGCAACCTGCAAAAATGTGTATAATAGTCAAGGTAGATTGTACGGCAGAGAGGAAGGTTTACGCATGAGTCCAAGTACACTTTTTGTGATCAACATCATCGTGTTTATCATTTGCATCCTGCTTCAATATAAGGCATTCCATCGCAAAGCGTTCAACCGCGGCCTGTTCATTCAGATCTCGATGTTCGTCGTCACCGGCCTCATCTACCTGGCGCCGAGCTCGCCGCGCTGGTTTGTCTGGCTGCTGTTCATCGTAGTCTGGGCGTTCACGCTGGTGATCACGTCGTCCTCGATTCGCCACCTGATCCACAACAGCAAGAAGAAGTAAGTTGTGAAAAGAGCTGCGGAAGATGCCTGCCGCTCTTTTCTTGTTTTTCCCTCTTGCAAGGCGGATTCTTTTCGGGTAACATAGATACTGTTCTTCACGGAGAAGTGGCCGAGTCGGTCGAAGGCGCTCCCCTGCTAAGGGAGTATACTGGAAACAGTATCGAGAGTTCGAATCTCTTCTTCTCCTCCATGTGTGCCCATAGCTCAGCCGGATAGAGCGTTTGACTACGAATCAAAAGGCCGGGAGTTCGAATCTCTCTGGGCACGCCACTTTTATCAAACAGACCTCACCTTTTGCTTTGTGCTCAGGTGAGGTTTTTTGCAACCTGCTCCTTGGGAGGTGTCGGCCGTGCACGAGTCGTTCATGCGGGAAGCGATGCAAGAAGCGCAGACAGCCGCTCAGTACGGCGAAGTGCCGATCGGCGCGGTCATCGTCCGCGACGGCGAGATCATCGCCCGCGGCCATAACATGCGGGAGATCTGGAAAGACCCGACCGCACACGCTGAGCTGATCGCGATCCGCGAAGCGGCCCGCGTACTTGGCGGGTGGAGATTGACAGGCTGCACGCTTTATGTTACCTTAGAACCATGTCCGATGTGTGCTGGCTCGATCATCTTGTCCCGCGTGGATCATGTGGTGATCGGTGCGATGGATGCCAAGGGCGGCGCGGTCGGTTCGGTGACGAACATCGTCGAGACAGACCTGTTCAACCATCGTCCAGAGGTTACCACTGGCGTTTTGGCTGACGAATGCGGTATAATGTTGAAGGAGTTCTTCAAGGGACTTCGCAGCAAACGATCTAAATAGTTTTGTTACGGAGAGATGTCTGAGTGGTCGAAAGAGCTCGCCTCGAAAGCGAGTGTGCCTTTGCGGGTACCGTGGGTTCGAATCCCACTCTCTCCGCCATTTTTATGTTTATCACCAAGTTTGTCGTGCTAGACGGGGAGGTAGCGGTGCCCTGTAACCCGCAATCCGCTATAGCGGGGTTGATGTCTGGCCGAGGGTTTCCGTTTGTGGAACGGTCGGTCGTAAGTGGTGTTGAGGATTGGGTCCTGCGCGACCGAGCCTCCTGAACCGTGTCAGGTCCGGAAGGAAGCAGCACTAAGGGAACCGCTTGTGTGTGCCGCAGGGGTGCCTGGTCTGAGCTAACTGCGCCCGACTCTTCATCGGCGGGATTCGGAGCCAGATGCACGGCTACAAATTTGATAGATGTTCGCGAAAAGACCTGTGCAGTTTCTGCACAGGTCTTTCTCATTTTTGTAACAAATGCCGCTTCGACAAGAAGAGACAACGTTCATCAAAGGAACTTTCCGCCCCCGAGGAGAAGTTTCCAGTAATGACAGGGGGGACTGAGAGATGAAACAAACCTCTGAAATGACCGAAAGATATTCCGGGCTGCGCACACCGCAGTTCCGGGTGGAAGGGCTCGACGTGGAGACGTACCACGACGGCGTCGTTGTGCTTGATTTGGAGATGAACGTGCTGGCGGTCAACAAGACGGCTGCCGATTTTCTGCCCGGCGACTGGTCGGGTGAGTTGCCGAAGCAGCTTCGGGACGTGTTTCCGGAGATGACCGAAGAATACGAGTGGCTGTCGCGACTGGTGCGGGAGCGAAGTTGCTTCCGCAACCACATCGTCAACTTGTCGCGCGACGGGAAATTGCGGACGCTGCTCTCCGACAGCTCGTTTTTGCGGGAAGCGGACGGGGCGCAGGCGGGGATCTGCCTGTTTTTGAAAGACATCGGCAACATCGTGTCACTCGAGCAGAAGATCCAGCACAACGAGATTCTCGCCACCGTCGGCAAGATCGCCGCCGGGGTGGCGCATGAGATCCGCAACCCTTTGACGTCGATCAAAGGGTTCCTGCAGATCATGCGCCATGAGCTGGACAAACAAGGGATGAAAAAGGAGTTTAGCTACACCGATGTGATGCTGGCCGAGATCGACCGGGTCAATGAGCTGGTCGGCGAGCTGCTCTTGCTGTCCAAGCCGCGGGAGCTGCGCATGGAGCATCTGGAGATGGAAGAGCTGATCATGGCGATGGCGCCCTTGATCTCGTCGGAGTCGCTCCTGCACAATATCGAGTTCCACCTCAGCCTGAAGTCGGTGCCGAAAGTGTACGCCGACCCGGAGATGCTGAAGCAGGTGCTGCTCAACCTCGTGAAAAATGCGATCGAGTCGATGTCCGAAACGGCAGGCGGCAAGATGGTCATCGCCACCGACTACCTGCAGGGCGAGCGGATGGTGCGGGTCGATGTGCAGGATACGGGGCCGGGGATTCCGCACTATCTGGTCGATCGGATTTTCGATGCGTTCTTTACGACGAAAGAGACGGGAACGGGCCTTGGCCTGCCGATCTGCCAGCGCCTGGTCAACGATCTCGGCGGACGGATCAAAGTGAAGACGAAAGGCTATGGCACGACGTTTTCCGTGTTTTTGCCGGCGCTGGCGGAGTAGAATTTTCAAGGAAAAGAGGGGCTCTGCACAGGGAGAGCCTCTTTTGCGTTCGTCCAAAAACTGTGTTACTCTTAAAGTTGAACATCTATGTGTTTTACTAGGGAGGGGTTCGCTTACCATGGCTTATATCGCGTTGTATCGGGAGTGGCGGCCCCAACTTTTTCGAGATATTGTCGGGCAGGAACACGTGACGCGAACGCTGCAAAACGCCATTCGGCAGCACCGCTTTGCCCACGCCTACCTGTTTAACGGACCGCGCGGGACGGGGAAGACGTCGGCGGCGAAGATTTTGTCCAAAGCGATCAACTGTGAGCAGGGGCCGGCCGAAGAGCCGTGCAACGAGTGCCATGCCTGCAAAGGCATCACCAAAGGCACGATCATGGACGTGATGGAGATCGACGCCGCGTCGAACCGCGGGGTCGATGAGATCCGCGACCTGCGCGACAAGGTGAAGTTTGCGCCGACCGAAGTGCGGTACAAAGTCTATATCGTCGACGAGGTGCACATGCTGACGACGGAGGCGTTCAACGCGCTTTTGAAGACGCTGGAAGAGCCGCCGCCTCACGTGATGTTTATCCTCGCGACCACCGAACCGCACAAGCTGCCGGCGACGATCATCTCGCGCTGCCAGCGCTTCGATTTCCGCCGCATCATGGGGCGCCCGATCGTCGACCACCTGCGCTCCATCGCCGAGCAGAAGTCGGTCGAGGTCGAAGAGGAAGCCTATTGGATGGTCGCGCGCGCCGCGGAGGGCGGGATGCGCGACGCCTTGTCAATTTTTGATCAGTTGATCTCCTTTGGCGGCGACAAGGTGCGCGCCAGTGACATCATCTCGATGGTCGGCGCGATCGGCACCGACGTGCTGGCCCGGCTCGCGGAAGGTGTGGCGGAGCACGATGCGCCGAAAGCGCTCGGCATCATCGGGGAGCTGATGGACAAGGGCAAAGACGTCGGGCAGCTCTTGCACGACATCGTGACCTATTTCCGCGACCTCTTGATGTACAAGACGGTGCCGCACCTGGAAGAAGTGCGCGACCGCGCCAACTACGACCGCGATTTTGCGGAAGTGGCGGGGAAGTTTGAAATACCGCTGTTGATCCAGCTGATCGAGCAGATGACGCAGGTGCAAAATGAGTTGAAGTGGCAGTCGCAAGGGCGCCTGCTGCTCGAGATGCTGGTCGTGCGCCTGTGCCAGATGCAGTCGTTCGATCCGGAGTCGCTGCTCAAGCGGATTCAGGAGCTGGAGGCGAAGATCGCGGGCGGCCTGCCTGCTGCCCCGACGGGGCAGATGCCGCAGGGCCAACAGCCGTCGCCGATGCAGCAGATCCAGATGCCTCCGCAGACGATGCAGTCGGCTCCGCCGATGCCGCAAGGACAGCTGCACCAGCAGCCGCCCCAACAGCAGATGCAGACGCCGCGTCCGGCACCGACACCAGCACCGGCCGCACCGCAGCAGCAGGCAGCGCCCGCGCCGGCCGCTGCTGCTCCGGCACCAGCGCCTGCTCCGCAGGGCGGAATGCTGTCCGGCGGTCTGGATAAGATTGTGACCCATCCAAGCCCCGAAGCGCTCGCCCACGTGCGCCAGTTCTGGCCGCGCGTGCTCGATGATGTCAAAGCGCGCAAGATCACCGCACAGGCCTGGCTGCTCGCCGGGACCCCGGTCGCGGTCGACAACGGGTACATCGTGGTGGCGTTCAAGAGCCCGATCCACAAGGAGACGGTGATGAAGCCGATCCACCGCGAGATCATCGAGCCCGTCTTTACCCAACTGATGAACGGAACGCCCCACCAGCTGTATGCCGTCATGGAGACGGAGTGGGACAAGTTCCAGGCCCATTTCCAAGCGGGCGCCGCATCGGCTGCACCCGAGCAGCCGGCGGCCGCCGAGGAAGAAGCGAAAGACGCACTGGTCGAGAAAGCCCAGGCGCTTTTTGGTTCTGAGCATCTTGAAGTGGTCGAATAACATATTCTGTTATGAGGTGACATGAGATGAAAAACATGCAACAACTGATGAAGCAAGCGAAGAAAATGCAAGACGACATGATGAAAGCACAAGAAGAACTCGGCAACAAGACGGTCGAAGGCTCCGCTGGCGGCGGCGTTGTGACCGCCGTTGTCACCGGCCACAAAGTGGTGCAGGCGATCAACATCAAGCCGGAAGCGGTCGACCCGGACGATGTGGAAATGCTGCAGGACCTGGTGCTGGCTGCCGTTAACGATGCGATGAAGAAAGTGGACGAAATGACCGCTGCATCGATGGGCAAATACACCAAAGGCATGAACATGCCGGGCCTGTTCTAAGCGGACCGATGCTCTATTATCCGGAACCCATCTCCAACCTGATCGACGGGTTCTCCCGGCTGCCGGGCATCGGGCCGAAGACGGCCCAGCGCCTCGCGTTTCACGTGCTCGGGATGAAGGAAGATGACGTGATGGATCTGGCCAAGGCGCTGGTCAATGCCAAGCGCCACCTGCATTACTGCTCGGTGTGCCAGAACATCACCGACATCGACCCGTGCCGGATCTGCTCCGACCAGAGCCGCCGCCGCGAAGTGATCTGTGTCGTGCAAGACCCGAAAGACGTGGTGGCGATGGAAAAAACCCGCGAGTTTGGCGGGTTGTATCACGTGCTGCACGGGGCGATCTCGCCGATCGAAGGCGTCGGCCCCGATCAGATCCGCATCGCCGAACTGCTGCGCCGCCTGCAAGACCCGGAAGTGGAGTGCGACGAGATCATCATGGCGACCAACCCCAACATCGAAGGGGAAGCGACCGCGATGTACCTCTCCCGTCTGCTCAAGCCGGTCGGCATCAAAGTGACCCGCATCGCCCACGGTCTGCCCGTCGGCGGCGACCTCGAATATGCGGACGAAGTCACCTTGTCGAAAGCGTTGGAAGGCAGACGCGAGCTGTAAATTTAGATTTACTATCATTGAAGAGAGCCAATTCCTGCATATGAATGCAGGGTTGGCTCTTTTTTAATTTTTACTAACTCCCAAGATAGGACTTTTTCACCTGATGACGAAATATACAGTAGTCTTATTTACCTATCTATTCCAGACATGGGAGGGACAACAGAATGGGCAAACGACTCAGGCGACAGACGCTCTCGATCTTGCTGATCGTTACGCTTGTCGTATCATCTCTGCTCCAAAGCTTCTCCACCAAGGCCAGCGCGGCGGCAGGGAACGAGTGGGACCCGCTGCTCGACTGGCTGCCGGAGAACGGCCAGACGTTCGATCCGGCAGGCGACATCATCAGCGCTGCGGTCAGCGGGCAGAACCATACGACGGGCGGGACTGGAAATGCCCCGATCGTCGAAGCGGCCGATCCTGCTCCGGCCACACCGCAGGAGCCGGTCAACATCGCCACCGGGGCATTGGTGCTGACCGAGACCGATTTTTCCTACAGTTCGTACGGACCGAAGCTGGAGATCGCCCGCTCGTACACCAGTGACAAGACGGACAACAAGACGATGTTCGGCCACGGCTGGTCGATTCCGCAAGAGCGCCGGCTGCAGATCTATGCCGATTTTGCGATGGCCGACCAGAAGGCGGACGGCACGGTCGAAACGTACGTCTACACGAAAAACGATCCGGACATGATCGTCGAGACGTATGACGGCGACGACACGATCTGGTATCCGCTGCATCTCGGCAGCTATGCGGCGCAAGACGCTGCGAACAAAAAAGAGCTGATCCGCCGCGGGCCGACCGACTACCTGCTGCGCGAGCCGCAGGGCGGCACGAACTACGCCTTCCACGGCTACTACGCCAAGTGGCGCACCGACGCGCCGAAGACGGCAGGCAAGCTGCTGCGCTACGCGGACAACGTGACCGGCCTCACGATGTTCCTCGAGTACGATGAACAGGGCCGGATGAAGAAAATGCAAGGCAACACCCGACCGTCCTTGACGTTTGGCTACCAGGGGGCTTCGACTCTCGTGTACAGCGTCACCGACCTTGGCGGACTGGTTTACTATTATGGCTACGATGCCAATGAAAACTTAACGAAAGTCACCCGTCCGGACGGCTCGAAGGTGGAATACACTTACGACAGCAGCCACCGCATCACCTCGCGTGCGGAAAACGGGGTGGCGACCTATTTCGAATACAGCGGCGGCAAAGTCTCCGCGATCAAAGACGCTAAGAAACGCACGCTTTATTCCTACACCTATGAAGGCAGCAAAGTCACCCGCACCGATTCGGACGGCCATCGCACCGTCTACACGATCGGCGCGAACCAGAAGATCACGCAAAAGGTCGACCCGGACGGCACGACGACCTCGTACGCGTACAACGCGGACGGCAAAGTCACGTCGCTGACCACGCCGCAGGGCACCACGACGATGGAATACGATGCGAAAGGCAACATGACCCGCCGCGTCGAGCCGCTGGGCCGCGAGACGCGCATCCAATACCATGCGGTGTTCGACAAGCCGATTCGCATCGTCCAGCCGGGCGATGCCGTGTGGGAGTATACTTACACCGACCGCGGCGCCGTGCAGTCGGTCAAAGAGCCGAGCGGCAAAGTCACGAACAATGAAGTGTCGTGGTTCTGGCAGGTCGTGCTCTCCCGCACCGACAACGCCGAGCGCGTGACGACGTTCGACTACAACGACTACGCAGAACTGTCCGACATGACCGACCCCAAGGGGCAAGTCACCTCGTTTGTTTACGACAACTCCAACCGGCTGAAAGAAGTGCATTATCCGGGCGGCAAGAAACTGACCCTGGAGTACCAGGGCGGCAACCGCAAGCCTTCCGTCACGACCGGCCCGATGGGGCTGAAGACGCGCGCCGAGTACGACAAAGGCCGTCTGGTGCGCGAATACGACGAGCTGAACAACCTCACCGCCTATGAGTACAACGACCTCGGCCAATTGGCACGTAAAATCGAGCCGGGCGACCGGGTCACCGCTTACACGTACACACCGCTTGGGCAATTGGCATCGGCCACCTATCCGGGCGGGCGCACCGTCAGCTACAAGTGGGATGCAAACGGCCGCCTCCAGAGCAAAGCGGGCACCGGCGTCATCGCCACGTCCTACGAGTACGACATCTACGGCAACGTCGCAGCTGTCACCACGCCCAAGGGCACCACGCGCTACGAGCGTGACGCGCTGGGCCGCGTGACCCAAGAGATCGACCCGCTGAAGCAGGAAACAAAATACACCTACAACGCAGCCGGCCTCGTCGCCACCGTGCAGGATGCCAAGAACCAGACGGTCTCCTTCACCTACGATGCTGACGGCCAAGTGCTGACCAAGACCGACCCGATTGTGCGGACCGAGAGCTATACCTACGACGACCTCGGCAATCCGCTGACCGTCACCGACGCCGAAGGGCGCGTTACCCGCTACCAATACAACGTGATCGGGCAGCTGGAATCTGTCACCGACCCGCTGAACCGCGTCACGAGCTACACCTACGACGCGACGGGGAACAAGCTCTCCGAAACGTTCGGCAGTTTGACCACCCGCTACGAGTACGACGCGGCCGGCCGCATGAACAAGCGGATCAACCCGGCGGGCGGCGAGACCGAGTACACGTACGACCCAAAAGGGCAACTGCTCTCGACCAAGGACCCGCGTGGGAAAACGACCACTTATACGTACAACCCGGCCGGTCAGCTCCTCACGCAAAAAGACCCCTTGGGCAATGTCTACACGTTCAGTTATGACGCAGCCGGGCGGCTCTCCGGCGTGAAAGATCCAAAAGGGCATGAGGTCGCCTACAAATACGACCTGACCGCCCGCACCACCGAAGTGGTGAAAGATGAGCAGCTCAAAGTCCGCTATCAGTATGATGAAGCGGGCAACCTGGTCTCCTTCACCAACTCGCGCAACCATGTCACGCGCTACGAGTATGACGCCGCCAACCGCCTGACGAAAACGATCACGCCGGCCGGCGAAATCGCGTATGCCTATGACGTGCTGGGCCAGTTGACTTCGGAAACCGACCCGCTCAAACATACCACGCGCTACACCTATGATGCGCTGGGCCGAGTTTTGACGGTGACGAACAAGGCGAACGAAGTCACCGCCTATACGTATGACCCGCAAGGCCGCTTCACCGAAGTCCGCCTGCCGAATGGCACCACCGAGCGTACTGAGTACAATCTGGCCGGACAAGTGACGCTGGAACAAGATGCGGGCGGCGGGCAGACGAAATACGAGTATGACGCGCTGGGCCGCCTGACCCAAAAGACCAACCCGCGCGGCCACTTTGCAACGTATCAGTACGACAAGCTGGGCCGTCTGACCGCAGTGACCGACCCGAAAGGCTACAAGACGGCGCTCACCTACGATGCCAACGGCAACCTGCTTTCCCGCACCAACGAGTTGGAGCAGACGTGGAGCTACGTCTATGACGATGCCAACCGGCTGACCGCAGTGAACAACCCGCTCCATCAGCAGACGAAATACGAATACGACAAAAACAGCAACCTCACCCGCGTCATCGACGTGATGAACCGCGAGACGATCCTCGCCTACGATAAGTTGAACCGTCTCACCGCCACCACCGACACCGGCGGTTTTACCACGCGCTACGAGTATGACGGAGAAGACAACCTCCTGCGCGAGATCGACCATGACGGCGTGGCGAAAGAGTACACCTACGACGCGCTGAACCGCGAAGTGGCAGTCAAAGACCGCGAAGGCAACACCACGACCACCTCGTACGACGCGCGGGGCAATGTGACCGGCACGGTCGATGCGAACGGCGCGGCGAGCTCCTACGCCTATGACGCGATGGGACGCCTGACCAGCGTCACCGATGCCAAACAGGGCGTGACACAGTACCGGTACGACGCGATGGGCAACCAGACGGAGCAGATCGATCCGCTCGGCCACAGCACCGTCTGGGCGTATGACGCGATGTCGAACGTCACGTCCGAACGAGACGGCGAAAACGGCGTCACCCGCTATGAGTACGACCGCATGGGCAACCAGACCGCCCGCATCGACGCGCTCGGCAAACGCACCGAGTACGCGTATGATGAGCGTCAACTCCTGACGGCGATTCAAACGCCGGGCGAGACCCCGTCCCTTTTTGAATACGACGAGATCGGCCGCCTGACCCGCGCGAAAAACGGCGCGCTGGAAGAAGTCTATTCCTATGATGGGCTCAACCGCGTGACGGCCGTGACCAACCCGCAATTGAGCAAAACGGTGTCCTACGAGTACGACGCAGTTGGCAACCGCACGAAGATCACCGACCCGGAAGGACGCGTGATTTCCTATACGTATGATTCGCGCAGCCAGATCCGGTCGATGACCGACCCGGAAGGCCTGGTCACCTCGTATGCGTACGATCCGTACGGCCAAGTGACGGAGATCAAAGGCGGCGACCAGACGGTCACCAGCTACACCTACGACCACAACCGCCGTCCGACCAAGATTCACACGACCACGACGACCGGCGTGCTGTCGACATTCAACTACACCTACGACGGTCTCGGCAACATCCTGACCCAGACCGAAGAAGACGGCGCGGTCACCCAGTTCACCTATGACAAGCTGAACCGCGTGGTCGAAGCCCTGTACCCGATTGAAAAGATCAAAACCATCCGCAACACCTACTACACCCCGCCGCTGAACAAACTATTCCCGAATGGTGCAGACGGCTCCGGCGAGGTCGACACCTCCGCCCCGAAAGTCCCGCAAGCCGCCCAAGGCGGCAACAGCGCCGGCGAAGTCAAAACCCCCGGCAACGGCAATGGAGGCGGAAACGGAAACGGGAAAGGCAACTCTGGGAACAATGGCAATGGGAATGGCAACTCAGGAAACAATGGCAATGGCAACGGGAATGGAAAAGGCAATGGCGGCGACAAAAACCCGAACAGCCCTGGCAACGGCCATGCGTACGGCAAAAACAAGCGCACCGGCACAGTCCCGAGCGACTACACGCCGGAGATCCTGCAGGAACTGGGGTATCCGCCGAGCTACGTCCCGGAAGACCCGGACTTCTTCCTGAACCCGGTCGAGCGCGTCACCTACACCTACGACGCAGCGGGCAACCGCACCAGCATGACCGACGACTACGGCCTTGTCACTTATACCTACGACAAAGCCAACCGCCTGACCGACGTCGACGGTGACACCTACACCTACGACGCCAACGGCAACCTGACCTCAAAGATGACCGCATACGGCCAGGTCAACTACAAATACAACGCGGACAACCTGCTGACCGAAGTCAACTATCCGGACAAGACCTACGTCCACTACGAATACGACGCATTCGGACGCAAAGTATCCCGCGACGAGCAATACTACGACCTGAACGGCCCCGGCGCCTCAATGGGCAACGGCCAAGCCATCCTCCCCAGCACCGGCAACAACGGGAACGGCAACGCCTACGGTCTTGAAAAGAACCCGAACAAAGGCAACAACGGTAATGGAAATAACGGAAACGGAAACGGCAACAACGGAAATGGAAATGGTAATAACGGCAATGGAAACAATGGTAATGGCAACAACGGCAATGGCAACAACGGCAATGGCAACAACGGCAATGGCAACAATGCTGGCCCAGGTGGTGTCATCAAGAACTACCACCTGAAAAAAGAGCAGACCGACTACCTCTACGACGGTAACGCCCTGCTCAGCGAATACAACGGTAAGACCGGAGAGACCTTCGCCCAGTACTACCGAGGTGCCGATGACCAAGTCGTCTCCCGCAAAATGTTTGGTTTCCAAGGCCGCAAAGAGCAAGGCTACCTTGGCAACCTGCGCGACCGCGGACATCACCTGTTCTACCACTATGACGGCATGGGCAACGTCACCGACCTGACCGACTACCTCGGCAGCGAAGTGCTGAAGTACCGCTACGACGCATTCGGCGGCGTCTTCACCCAGCTCTGGACACCGTACAACCAAGTCGGACTGACCGGCAAAAGCTACGACATCAAAGCCAGCCTCATGGACTACAGCGCCCGCTGGTACAGCCCCTCGGTGGGCCGATTCACCACGCAGGACACATGGACCGGCCTCGGTGATCTCCCGCAGACGCTGAACCGCTATGCGTATGCGTTGAACAACCCGATCAACATCACCGACCCAAGCGGCCATGCACCGTGCTATGAGGACGACAACGGAGACCTCCGCTGCGGCTATTCCCCGAACCCCGACGACTGGGGCAACCGAGGAGGCGGAAGCGGAGGAGGAGGAGGAGGAGGCACCGACAACGGCTGGACCCCGCCGCCACCGCCACCACCGCCCAACCCGGACGAACTCGAACCGCCGCCACTCCCGCCGTGGATGAACAAAGACGGCCGGATTGCGACCCTGCTTGAAAAGGCTGGCATGTCGCCGCAAGAGATCTCAATGATGTTCCAACTCCTCTCAGCCGGAGTCGACTCAATCCCTGTCCTTGGGAACATCAAATCAGCAGTCGAAGCGATCACCGGCTACGACATCATCTCCGGCGAAAAACTCGGCTTCTGGGACCGCGCCGTCTCCGGCGTCACCGCCCTCATCCCAGGCGGAGGAGCTTTAAAGAACGCCCTCAAAGCCGGAATGAAGACTGCCAAGGCGCTCGACAAAGCGGCCACCATAGAGCGGAAACTTGACGACGTCCCGATAGGCTGCGGCAACTGCTTTACCGCTGGAACCCTCATCGAAACTGAAAACGGCAAAAAGCCGATCGAGGAGATCGACGTCGGCGACAAAGTCCTATCCAAAGACGATGCTACGGGAAAGATCGCCTACAAAGAAGTCAACGGAACCTTCCAAAGAGATACCGAAGAGATATATACTATCCAAATAGGCGATCAAAAGCTGACCACTACTGGCGAGCACCCCTTCTACGTCCACAACCACGGCTGGGTGCGTAGCAAAAACTTAAAAGCTGGTGATCGTCTCGATACGGCATCGGGTATGACGCTTGAAGTTCAAGACATTCAGGTCAAGCAGGAGACCATCCGTGTCTATAACTTCAGTGTAACTGACTACCACTCGTATTTTGTGTCAGACCAAAAAATCTGGACACATAATACTAAGACCTGTCCGATTTTTGGGTCAAAGGATTACCAGGCACGATTCCAGGCGGAACTCGGTAGGTCTCAGTATCCGGGACATGAACTTCACCATGGTTACCCTCAGCAATTTGAGGCAGATTTTAGGAATGCTAATATAGATATACATGCTCCCAAAAATATCTACGAACTTCCAGAACCATTACATCGTACAGTTACCGTAAATGGGGAGAAGTATCGTACAGGAGTTCATTCTGCACCTTTAGAAACTTCCTGGAATGGACAATGGAGAGAATTTTTCAGAGCAAATCCGAATGCTTCAGCTGAAAGTATGGAGAAGTTCCGCGAGAAATTAGGAAATGATTTTGCGATTAATAACTATTTGGGAGGTGTTAAGAAATGAGATTTTATGAGATCAGAGAAAAAAGCGAATCTTTTGCGCAAGTGTATTCAACTCCGGAAATGAAATTTATGGAGCGATGCACTGCATGTGGAAGAGGGGGAGAGAGAGTCCCCCCTCTCTCTATTAAATTCGATAGAAGAAATATTCCTGATTTAAGTTTCTATCCACCTGATATATTAGTTACCGACCGGGTGAAAGCAATGTTTGAGCAGCAAGGTATTCGCGGTGTAGAATTCTTGGAGGTATCGTATCAAGGGGATCCACAACTGTTACAGGGGAAAAGAATCTGGCATTTTAACGTGGTGGCGAAAGTTAAGGCATCTCCTGAGTGCAATATCATGTTGTTGAAAAACTGTGAAGTTTGTGGCCGAAAAGAATACTCAACTTGGGACGGTGGATTAATAGCATCTCAAGAGGATGCAAAGAGATATGACGTTTTTCGTATCGAGGAACATTGGGGTTATGTATTTATCAATGAGCGTGTAAAGAAACTTATCATAGAAAACGATTTTGTAAATGCTAAATTTATTGAAGACAAAGAAGTGAAAGATACACTTGCGTGGATGCGACCAAAAGTAGATTACTGAAATGATTAAGGAGCACCTTTTAAAGAACCTCAAAATAGCCATTACAAGCTATTTTGAGGTTCTTTATTAGATATGTCTCTAACGGTCGAAAAGGCTAGGTATCATCCATCTGGTATGACGTTGAGTTGCTTCTACGTAGAGAATAAGTCGCTTGATGAAATCCCATAAATAGGGGCATCCACCTGAGTTGCCGAAGTATCCGCCTGAAAAATAGTGAACGGGGCTACTGGATTGTCAACATTAAATCAGACAGCTTTTTTAAGGGCTTCTTGGCGATACTGAACAGGTGTCAGATATCCCAACTTTCCATGAATCCGATGCTAGTTGAACCAGTTGACATAATCGAATAATTCCATTTCCAGATGACGGAGACTCTGGAATCTCATCTGGTGGATGAACTCGGTTTTCATAACATTGTAGGTGGCTTCGGCCACGGCATTGTCATAGGACAGCCTTTCATACTTAGAGATCGGCCGATTTCAAAGGTCTCCAGAAGCTCATGAATCCTTTGATTTTTAAACTCGCTGCCGCGATCCGTATGAAACCACTGAATTTGACGCAAATCACCCTGTACCGTAGCAAAGGCGCGTGAAATCAGAGCAGCGTCCTTTTTTGGACCTGCACTATGACCAATAATCTCTCGATTGAACAGATCGATGAGCACACAAATGTAATGCTACTTGTTTTGGACTTTCACATATGTAAGATCATTGGCGACAAAGCGTTTGACTTCGGTTTGCTCAAACTCAAGATCCAGGACATTCGTTGTTGGTGATTCATTACAAGACGATTTATAGGGCTTATATTGGGCTATAGTGTAAGTGGAAACCAGCCCTTGCTCTTTCATGATCCGGCCAATGCGAAGCCTAGACACGAGGAAGCCTTGTTCCTGGAGCCTTACTTTGATCTTTCGCGTGCCGTATGCTTTTCGATTCTTGTTGAAAATCTCCACAATTGTTTCTGTGATTTTCTCCTCTTTTGCTTGTTCTTTCGCTTCGTAATAGAATGTACTTCTTGCGATTTGCAGGACGTCACACATTGCTGATACCGAGTATTTTTCACGGTTGTTCTGGATGATAGCTACTTTCGTCCCATGATCAGCGCCGCTTGCTTTAAAATATCGTTCTCCATCCGCAGACGCTGAACTTCTTTCCTTAGAGCATTCAGGGTCAAGTATTCTCCTTCTAGGAACGGAAGGAGATCCTGCTCAAGCAGGAAGCTTTATAGATTTCCAGACGACCAAGATCATCCTATACAACAATAATATTTGACAAAAAATGTATTCTTCAGAGGCTGCCTCAACGTGTAGACAAAGTACCTATCGGTGCGAGGTATACACGCTTTTTTTGTCGTATTCTCTATTAGGTCAATCTGGTTCAACGAAACGGATTCCCATAGAAAGGCGATGAAATCATTGAAAATTGATCCCTCGATGATTGAAAGGTTATCTCAGATAAAGTGGTTAAGTAACTGCGGTAGACCGCTCAATGATAACCTCAATCTAAACATCCGTTATATTTCAAATTGGGAGGATGCAAAAAGAAATTATCTAAGTTCAACTTGGGAGGACACAACTCTAGTTGCTCGTAATGCTCTGACTATGTTTTTACACAAAAAGTATAGTAATCGCTACGATAACTGGAACAAACTCGTACGGGAAGCGAAGGCTATATTAGAGGAGCAGGTTTTCCTAACGATTGGAAATCTGAGCCAGGAGCACTCTTTGGATGAAAAATGGGTGGGTTTGGTCAAGTGGGATATTTTGAATGCAGTCATGGAAAATGCTTACCAGGATTGTGAGAATAGACCAACATTTTTTCTAGATTTACTCGAAGTGTATGAGGAAGGTAATTTCCCTTGTGGCTGGCAAGGAGATTGGCCAAAGGGTGAACTTGTGATTTTTTAGTATTTTCGGTCAAGAAAAGGACTGATCGGCAAAGCTACGATCGTAATGAAGGAGAAGGTAAGATACGCGGATCGAATATAGAAAGATAGAGATTTACTCCGAGGGTGGAGTAGTAAAAACGAATGGTTTGAATGCTCACATTGCAAATGAACTTATGATAACAATAGGGGAAGAGCAAAGCCGCGAGTATATAGAGGTACTGAAGTACTTAGTTGATTATGTGCTCGACGATACTCCCGTCATGAAGCCAGACCAAACAATTGCTTACTACTCGTGGATTTTAAAACTTGCTCAAGAAGATTCCGCTTACTATGAACTCTGGGAGGGCCGGCACATTAAAGCAGTGCTGGTACCGCCCGTCTGAAGGATGCTTCACGACTCAAGATACCTGGAGGTATCGGTGAGCTCTCGCCAACGCTCAATGACCGTAGTAGGAAAGGTTGGTACGTTTAAGGAATAAATAAATAAATGAATAGGTTCGCGGGGACATTGTGATGCCCCATCAAATGCCATCTGCAAAAATATGGAGCATCCTCATCCCGAGTCTGGTGGACGACATCGTGAAACATACACCATTGGTACAACAAGTAAGAAGTTGAATGAGTATCTCAATTTGAGCCACATGATGCTTTAGCCTTTGATATAAAGGATGCACGTTTTATCTATCAGCAGGGGGGTCTTTATACCCCTGCTATTCGTCAGGGATTAAAAGATACCATTACACTAAACAAAGAACTCTATCCGAAAGTCTTAAAATAATAGGAGGATTGTATGGTGCAGAAAAATTTAGTCGAACAACTTATGAATAATCGTTTGCTTAGAACAAAGGAGGAGATAGGCTTATTTGAAAGCTCTATTGAGTCGCTGATGGATCTCGGTGAAGAAAGTTTGATCTCGGACCTGTGTTCAGGTTTTGATGACTCAACGGAACATAATGAGGCAATGTTTGGGCTCGTACATGCAATAGAGTCTTTAGATATAGTTTATGGACAAGAGAACGCGCTTAGAAAACTGGCAGGTTCACTTCCAGCGTTGTTTCCTCATGCAAAAGGTTGGGCAGTGATCCTTAACAAAAGAATCTTGAATCACGATCCAAGTCTAATCAAATACGCAGAAGTGGTGAAAGATCTTGATCCCGATAAAAAAGAGTTAATCACAAGTTTGGTTCGTGAAATTAAAGAAGAGCCTTCAAGAAAATTTGAAACAGCAGGGGCTACATTCCTAACACAAATGTAAGGATGAGATTCAGGGTTTTGTCTTTTGGGAGAATTTCTTTGGGGAAACTAACTTCTCCCGACAGAACGACAACCTGCCGAGTTGCACTCGGCAGGTTTTTTGTCATATCCACCGCCGCACCTGACTATACTTCTACTAATCTCAGAAACGTTAGTCAGAAGAGGAGGGGCGCTTTTGTCAAAGGATGGGGCCGGGAGGAACTGGCGGAAGGTCGTGGATATGATTCGGGGACGGCAGCCGGTCGAGGAGGGGCCGACGGAGATGGAGAAGCTGCAGGCGGAGATCGACCAGGCGCGGGAAGAATGGGCGATCGCGCAGCAGCACATCGATCATGTGTCCGATCCGGAGCTGATCGATCACGCGATTTACTATCTGGAAGCTGCAGAACGGAAATACGGGTACCTGCTCCGCGAAGCCAAGCGGCTGCAGGCGAAAACATCCGGGCAGGCACATGCGCTCCTTGAATAAAGGGGCGTTTTTGCTTGTTCTCCCCATTGCACGTTCCGGGATTGCATGATAAGATAGCAATGTAAGGATTTCGTGAAAATGCTGTAAAGATAAATTATAAATTGTGTATACAGTTTATAGATGAGCAATTTGATCGGAGCACTCAACTAAAAAATGAACCGGACTTAATGGAATCCTTAGTAGACAAAAGGACCTTTCTTTAGCCTACCTAGAATTTTGTAACATAATGGTAACATTTAGTCCTGCATATTTCGTCGAATTTCTGATATACTAGAAAGTGACCACCAAAGTTTAACATTTTGGATGGCCTCCCAGGGCGATGGCGAACGAGCCGCGCTCCATTGTGTCGGTGACTTCTGTCACCGCTTTTTTTTTTGCAACAAGCCCCTCGTCCCCCTATCATGTTCCGCTCTGGCTGCGCATAGAGTAGGAAGGAGGACAAGGAGGGGGAGAAACGATGTCAGCATGGCAAGTAATCGGGATGCTCGTCGGCGCAGTCGTGCTCATCTATATGATCGCGAACTTCATGCGCGATCCGGGACAAGCGATCATGGGGATGCTGCGCGGGCTGATCGTCGGCGTAGTGGCGTTGTTTGTGATCAATCTGATCGGGGCCTCGTTTGGCTTTCATATCGCGATCAATCCGGTCACCGCGGCGACGACCGCGATACTCGGACTGCCGGGAGTGGCGGCGCTCGTCGTGATGAACGTCTGGATGGTGTAAATGCACACTTTAACACGTATATGCCAAGGGCCGGTGTTTCTATTCTTCAGAAACATCGGCTTTTTCACGTATAAAACTAGTGGAAAGCGTTATAATGGAATGCTAGAGAGACCAAGCAGAGGATGGTGGTCAGGATGGAAGAGTTGAACGTATGCGGTGACAAGCAAAGCGGCGGCACCTGCATCGTCTGCGGGGAATCGAAAGCATTTGGCATCCGCATCCTTGCTCAATTCCTGTGTCACGAGTGCGAGCGCGAAATCGTCAAAACGGACGCGCAAGATGAGAAATATCAATACTATGTGGATCGCATGAAACAGATTTGGCTGGAAGCGATTTCGTAACCTGCATACACGCTGGAATCGCCGATCTGTCTGTCGGGGCAGGCGGGCGAAGATCCAACAAGCAACAGAAAAGCTGCCCTGCTAAACCAGCGGGGCAGCTTTTGTTGTGAGTCGTACTGCTATTTTTTCTTCCGATACTTCTTGCGCAGCTCGTACACGGCGATCCAGAGGATGCCGAGGACGTCCAGCGCGAGCAGGTAGGTGTAGATGCTCATCGGATAGACCCAACTCATCATGAAGATGACGGAGCCGATCGCGGCGAGCAGGACGATGACGAGCAGAGAGTTAGAAGTTTTCATCTCAGCGCTCCTTTCGACGACTACTGCTTGTCGCTGTAGTCGCGGTATCGGCGGCGGGCCACGCCGGAGCTGTATGCCGCTTCGATGACGGCGAGGCGGACGGCCTGCACGACTTTCTTATTGAAGACAGACGGAATGATGTAGTGCTCCGACAGCTCTTCGTCGCTGACGACGCTGGCGATCGCATACGCTGCAGCCAGCTTCATCTCTTCATTGATATCGGATGCGCGGCAGTCTAATGCCCCTTTGAAGATGCCCGGGAAGCAGAGCAGGTTGTTGATCTGGTTCGGGTAGTCGGAACGGCCGGTCGCCATCACGCGCACGTACGGTTCCGCCACATCCGGGTCGATCTCCGGGTTCGGGTTGGCCATCGCGAAGACGATCGGGTCTTGCGCCATCGACTGCAGATGCTCCACCGTCAGCACCCCCGGACCCGACACGCCGATGAAGACGTCCGCGCCTTGGATCACATCGGACAGCGTGCCTTGCAGGTTGTCCGGGTTGGTGTTCTCCGCGTACCACTGCCACATCGGATTCTCATACGGCTCGTGGCGGGAGATGACGCCCATGCGGTCAACGCCGACCACGTTTTTCACGCCGGCGAGCAGCAGCATCTTCGTGCAGGCGATCCCCGCTGCGCCGATGCCCGTGACGACGACTTTCAGGTCTTCCAGCTTCTTGCCGACCAGTTTGACCGCGTTCATCAAACCGGCGAGCAAGACGACAGCCGTGCCGTGCTGGTCATCGTGGAACACCGGGATGTCCAGCTCCTGCTTCAGGCGCGCTTCGATCTCAAAGCAGCGCGGCGAGGAGATGTCTTCGAGGTTGATCCCGCCAAACGCCGGCGCGATCGCTTTGATGTGTGCGATGATCGCTTCTGTGTCTTTCGTATCGAGGCAGATCGGGAAGGCGTCCACGCCGGCGAACTGCTTGAACAGCATCGCCTTGCCCTCCATGACCGGCATCGCAGCGTACGGGCCGATGTCGCCGAGGCCGAGCACCGCCGTACCGTCCGACACGACCGCGACGGTATTTTTCTTGATCGTCAGCTTGAACGCTTTGCTCGGGTCCTCATGGATCGCCTCGCAGATCGTCGCCACGTGCGGGGTGTAGACGCGCGCCAGCTCGTCGCGGTTGCGCACCGGGATCTTCGAGCGGACTTCGATCTTGCCGCCCAAGTGCATCAGCATCGTGCGGTCGGACACGTTGACGACGTGGATGCCTTCGGCCTGCTCCAGGCGCTCGCGGATCACTTTGCCGTGGCGGCGGTCAAAGACGTTGACGTTAACGTCGCGGATCGCGTGGTCCTTGCGCACGTCCACCACGTCGACGCCGATGATGTCGCCGCCCTCTTCGCCGATGATGTGCGCCACCTTGCCAAAGGTGATCGAACTGTTTTGCAATTCAAGCCGGTAGATCAGGGACAGACCGGCCGTTTTTTCGTTTGCCATCTATCGTTCCTCCTTTATGTACGCAGTCCAAAAGTGAATAAAATCTATTTTATCACCAACGTCAATCAGAATGAAAGATTGCAAAGCCAAAAATCGGTTGTATGGTCCGATTTGGCAAGACGATACTAAGAAAAAGGAACTCGTACGGCAGATCTCGAAGTATAGGTGATATGATGACAACTAGGATTCCCATTTTGCATGCAATCCTCTCGCATCTCCAGACCAGCCCGACCGCCTTCCACGTGCCCGGCCACAAGATGGGTCGCGGGCTGCCCGGAGAATTGGGCGCCTGGCTGAGCGCAGCAGGACGGCTCGACCTGACCGAAATCCCCGGGCTCGATGACCTGCATGCGCCTGAAGGCGCGATCCGCGATGCGCAAAGGCTGGCAGCCGAGGCGTTCGGGGCGGAGGAAACATTCTTTCTGATCAACGGCAGCACCGCCGGCAACCTCGCGATGGTGATGACGGTGTGCCAGCCGGGAGATATTATCCTCGTCCCCCGCAATCTGCACAAGTCGGTCATTCACGGCTTGGTGTTGGCGCAGGCCCGGCCCGTTTTTTATCAGCCGGAGGTCGTGGCCGAGTTCGGCATCGCCGGCCGGGTGCCAGCAGCGGAGATCGCGCGGGCGGTGCGGGAGAACCCGCAGGCCAAGGCGGTGCTGATCACCTCGCCGACCTACCACGGCATCGCATCCGATCTGGCTCTGATCGCCGGGATCGTGCACGAGGCGGGGATGCTGCTGTTGGTCGATGAGGCGCACGGAGCGCATTTCGCCTTTCATGAACAGCTGCCCCCGACGGCGATGGCCAGCGGCGCCGACATGGCGGTGCAGAGCACGCACAAGCTGCTCGGCGCGCTGACCCAGGCTTCGATGCTCCATGTGCAAGGCCCGCGCGTCGACCGCGTGCGGCTGCGCAAACGGCTGCAGCTGGTGCAGAGCACGAGCCCGTCCTACCTTTTGATGGCGTCGCTCGACGCGGCCCGGTATCAGATGGAGACGGAAGGACAAGCCCGTTTGGAAAAAGCGCTCCGGGCGGCGGCTGACGGACGGCAGCAGCTGCTGGAACTTCCCGGCCTGCAGGTACTGCCGGCCGACGATCTGCTAAAATGGACGATCCGGGTCACCGGGCTCGGAATCACGGGGACGGACGCCTACCGCATCTTGCACGAAGAGCACAAGATGATGCTGGAGCTGTCCGACCCGTACAATGTGCTCGCCGTCCTGAGCTATGCGGATGGCGAGCGGCAGGTCGACCGGCTGGTGACGGCGCTTGCGAAGCTCGCCCCGAGCGGGCATCAGCTGACCGTGTCGGCATACACCGCGCCGCCAAAGCTGCGGGCGGTGCTGCCTTTGCACGACGCGTTCGATCTGCCGAGCGTGACGGTGCCGCTCCGGGAAGCGGCGGGAAAAGTGGCTGCGGAGATGGTGATTCCCTATCCGCCCGGCATTCCGCTCGTCCTGCCCGGTGAGGAAATGACAAGAGACATGCTAGAATATATAGAGCAGCTTCGCAGTGCGGGCATTCGTTTTTCCGGCGCGGAGGATGCAGCGTTAAATACAGTGCAAGTGATACGGCAGTAAGCTGTTTCCTTGATAGAGTGGAAGGAGAAACGTGGACGTGGGGCTTTTTTTCACGCTGGAAGGGCCGGATGGCAGCGGCAAATCGACGCAGATCAGGCGGCTCGCTGAACGTTTGGAGGAGAGCGGAATACGATATCTTACCACCCGGGAACCGGGCGGCACACCGATCAGCGACCAGATTCGCGCGTTGCTGCTCGATCCGGACAACCGGGAGATGACGGCGAAGACAGAAGCGCTGCTCTACGCCGCCTCCCGCGCCCAGCACGTGGCAGAGGTGATTCGGCCGGCGCTCGAGGCCGGGATTGTCGTGATCTGCGACCGCTACATCGACGCCTCGCTCGCTTACCAGGCGACCGGATTGGGACTGTCTGTTGAATACGTGCGCGAACTGAACCGGCAGGCGACCGACGGCCTGTGGCCGACGCGAACCTATCTGATCGACGTGCCGGCGGAGGTCGGCATCGGCCGGGTGGCCAGAAGCCGCGGGACGGGGCTGGATCGCATCGAACAGCGCGATCTGCACTACCACGGCCGCGTGCGCGATCAGTTCCTGCAGATCGCCAGAGAGGAGCCGGAGCGGTTTTGCGTGCTCGACGGCACCCGCTCGATCGATCAAGTGACCGACGCCATCTGGGAGGATGTCCGCCAGTTCCTGAATGCAGACTAAAGGAGTGGGTCCCAAGGTGAAACTTGTGATTGCAGTCGTGCAGGACAAGGATAGCAACAAATTGTCGAACGAACTGGTGAAAAAGGGCTTTGGCGCGACCAAGCTCGCTTCCACCGGCGGCTTTTTGAAATCGGGCAACACCACATTTTTGATCGGCGTGGAAGAGCATCGCGTCGAAGAAGTTCTGCAAGTGATCAAAGACACGTGCAAAGCGCGCGAGAAGACGATCACGCCGATGTCGAACATGGGCAGCACCGGCGAAACGTTCGTCCCGTATCCGGTCTCTGTGCAGGTCGGAGGCGCGACGGTGTTCGTCATCGATGTCGAACATTTTGCTCATTTTTAAGAGGGAGCGGTTTTGATGAAGATCGGGAACAACCAAAGACCTTTCGTCGAAACACTCGGTTTGCGCGAAGATACACGAGCGGGGGATGTCAAATCTCCCGCTTTTCAAGATATTTTCCAGCAGGCCAACGCCAAATTGACCCGGGCCGAATTGGACAAGCTGATGCGCCAGATCGATTCGCTCGGCAACTTTTTGGCCCGCAACATGACATGGAAGGCCTTGCAGGATTACAAGGAGCAGGTGCGGCGCTTTTTGGAACAGGTGGTCAAAGGCGGCTTTGGCGCGAAAGAGAAGCAGGGCTTTGACCGCCGCGGCCGGATGCGCCTGTACAAGATCGTCTCGCAAATCGACGACCTGATGGCCGAACTGGCCGAGCAGGTCGTGGCCGATGAAAAAGAACATTTGGACTTGCTGGCCAAGATCGGCGACATCCGCGGCCTGCTCTTGAACCTCTATTTTTAGTGCGATTTTGAACGAGAGAAGGGAATGAGCGCGATGACCTGGCCAGTACCGGGGCCTGTGACCGACATGTTGTCGCGCAGCCTCGCGAACGGACGGATGGCGCACGCCTACCTGTTTCTCGGCGCGGAAGGGTCGGGGCAGGCGGAGACGGCGAACTATTTTGCCAAAGCGATCCTCTGTGCCGGCGAACAGCGGGCGGAGCGCCCCTGCGGCGTCTGCATCCAGTGCCGGCGCTTTGAGTCGGGCAACCATCCCGACCTGATCGTGCTGGAGCCGGACGGCAATGCGATCAAGATCGCCCAAGTGCGCGAGCTGCAAAAGGCGTTTTCATTGAAATCGATGGAAAGCGCCTCGAAAGTCTACATCATCCACCAGGCGGACAAGATGACGGTGGAGGCGGCGAACTCGCTGCTGAAATTCCTCGAGGAGCCGACGACGCCCGTCGTGGCCGTGCTGCTCGCCGAAGCGAAGACCAAGCTGCTGCCGACGATCATTTCGCGATGTCAGGTGATCCAGTTCCCGCGCCGTCCTGTCGGTGTCGTGGCCGAGCAACTGCAAGGCGAAGGATTCCCGGCTTCGCGGGCGCGATTCCTCGCCTACATGAAGCAGTCGCTTGGCGCAGCCAAGGAGCTGGCGGCCGAAGAGCGGTTTGCGGAAATCTTGACTCTGGTGGTACAATTGACTGAAGAGATCGCGGCGCGTCGCAACAACGCGCTGTTCACTCTGCAGGAAAAAGTCTTTAAACAAAATTGGCAAAGTCATGAGATCGACGCTTTGCTCGATGCGCTGTCGTGGTGGTATCGCGACGTGCTGTATGTGCGGCTCGGCATGGAGCCGCAGGTCGCAGCGGATGTGCATCTGGAGCGCTACCGCCAGCAGGCGATGAGCCTGCGCCAGGAGCAGTTGCAGTCTATGATCGATATCATATTCAAAACGAAAAAACGCTTGCAAAGCAATGCCAATGTGCAACTTTCGCTTGAGCATATGATTTTGCAATTGCAGGAGGGATAGGAGCTATGTTTGCCGTAGTCGGGATTCGCTTTAAAAAAGCGGGCAAGATCTACTACTTCGACCCGGCTGACCTTCCTATCGAAAGAGGAAATTTTGCCATCGTGGAAACTGCGCGTGGCGTTGAATACGGAGAAGTCGTCATCGGCAAAAAGTCTGTTTCTGAAGGAGACGTCGTCTTGCCGTTGAAACGGGTGCTTCGCATCGCAGACGCTAAAGATGCAGCCCAGGTGGAGGAAAATAAGGTCGCCGCGAAGAAGGCGTTTACGATTTGTCAGCAGAAGATCGCTGATCATGGCATGGAAATGAAGCTGGTCGATGTCGAATACACATTTGACCGCAACAAGATCATCTTTTACTTTACGGCCGACGGCCGCGTCGATTTCCGGGAGCTGGTCAAGGATCTCGCTTCCGTGTTCCGCACCCGCATTGAGTTGCGTCAAATCGGTGTGCGCGACGAGGCGAAACTGCTCGGCGGGATCGGCCCGTGCGGGCGCATTCTCTGCTGCTCGAGCTGGCTCGGCGATTTCGACCCGGTGTCGATCCGGATGGCGAAAGACCAGAACCTTTCGCTCAACCCGGCGAAGATCTCCGGTCTCTGCGGCCGTTTGATGTGCTGCTTGAAATTCGAAAGTGATACGTATGATGCAGACCTTGAGGCAGCAGACGGAAAATAGAACACAGCATGGCAGAGGCGAACAGAGCCAAGGGGATTGCAAGCGGGGTGAACGAGTGGATAAACAGGCCGTTTTTGCACAAGTAGCCAATGTTGAAGAACGAATCGGCGAGCTCTACCGCGAATTGGGGTCGCTGAAGCAAAAGATCGTGGAACTGATCGAAGAGAACCAGAAGCTGCAGATGGAGAATGAGAATCTGCGCAAGCGCCTCGACAGTCAGGAGCCGGGAGCCGAAGCGGAAGGCGGAGAGAAGCTGATCCAGCTCGGCGAAGGCTATGACAACCTGGCCCGCTTGTACCAGGAAGGATTTCACATTTGCAACCTGCACTACGGAAGTCTCCGCACAGAAGGAGACTGCCTGTTCTGCCTGTCGTTCTTGCACAAGTAAGTCAGTCATCTAAGAATTGAGATCGAGGAGGTGCGAACCTCATGCACGAGCAGGAGGCGTATCGTAACCTTCGCCACAATGTCAGAATCAACACAATACAGGGAATCTTTGCGGTGCTGGCCCAGAACTTAACGGCACCGTTCATTCCCCTGTTCGCGATCAAAGTATTGGAAGCGTCCGATTCACAAGTCGCTTGGTTGTCGTCGTTGCCGGCGCTAACCGGGATTCTCGTCTTGTTGCCGGGCGCTCTTTTTATTGATCGTCTCGTGGCGAAGAAGCAATTTACCGGGTCGATGATCTATCTGCGTGGTCTGTTTTTTCTGTTTCTTGCCATTCTTCCGTTTATGTCGATCGACCTGTATTGGATGGCCTGGCTGTTCGTCCTGATCATCGGATTGATGAACATGCCGTACTCGGTCTACCAGCTCGCCTGGCAATCGTTTATCGCCGACGTGATCCCGGCCTCGCAGCGGGCGCGGGTGTTCGGGTCGCGCAATCGCATCACCCAAGGGATCGGGACGATCACCACCGTGCTCACCGGCGTCCTGATCTATCTGTACGGCGGTGCGGCGTGGGCCTACCAATCGATCTTCGCCTTGTCGTTCGTGGTCGGCATTCTGGAAGCGACCACCTTGCGCAAGATCAAAGAGCCGGTGCTGCAGGCGGACAAGAAGGTGCATACGCTGGCAGAACTCTGGCAGTCGCTGCTGCGGGAACAACGCTTTTTGATCTTTGCGCTGGCTTCGGCGGTGTTTCATTTCGGCTGGCAGATGGCGTGGCCGCTGTTTAACATCTATCAGATGTCGCCCGAGTATGCGAACATGTCTGCGCTGTGGGTGTCGGTGATCACCATCTGCAACTCGCTGATGGGGGTGCTCACCTATCCGTGGTGGGGCAAAGTCGCGCAGAAGATCGGGCATGGCTGGACGCTGGTCATCGGCACGGCCGGGCTGGCGACGGCGCCGCTGCTCTATTCGCTGACGATGAACCTGTGGGTGCTGGCGGCGTTCAACCTGTGGATGGGAATCTTTGCCGCCGGCACGGTGCAGACGCTGTTCAACCGCGTGCTGGAAGTGTCGCCCGATGACAAGCGGGCGCTGTTTATCGCCATGCACTCGCTGGTGATCGGGGTGACGGCGATCTTTGCGCCGCAGTTTGGCGTCTGGATCATGGGACTGTTCGATATCAACTTCGCATTTTATGTTTCGTCGGGCATTCGGCTGTTCGGATCGGTCGCGTTGGGGCTGGTCGCGATCTGGGAGCTGCGGAAGCGGCAAAAAGGTGCCCTCTAGTCATCAATTCCCCTACGACTTATAATTACATGTAGTTGCATGGTGAACGGAGCGATTCGAAATGAGAGCTAAAGGAGCCAGACCGGAGCAAGGACTTACCAAGAGCATCGTGAAACAGATGAGTCGGATCATGGCGCTGCTGATCATTCTGATCCTGGTCGGCGGCGCACTTCTCTACTGGTTTAACCATCGTATGCAGGCGAGCTTCGAACAGCAGGTGTCCGAATTGGATGAGAAGGCGTTTCTCGCCGGCGAGATTCAGCAGAGCATGTCGAGCCTGATGATCGAGTACCGTGGCTACATCTCCTACCATCTGCCCGACTTCAAAGGGCGGATCGCCGAGAACCAGCGCGGGCTGAGCGACGGCGTCGCCAAGTTCCGCCTCGTGGCGCTGACCGAGTCGGACCGCGAGCATCTGCGCTTTTTAGAAGATGCGAGCAGCCGTTACTCGAAGCGCGTGACGGAAGGGGTGCGCATGATCGACGAAGGCCGCTTCGACGAGATCACGAAGCGGGCCGGGGAAGAAGGATTTTTGACGTTTACCGATGAGCTGCGGGCGCGTCACTACATGTTCATGGAAGACCTGCGTCTGGAGCAGATGGAGCTGCGCAGCGCGTACGCCGACAAAGTCGACCAGCACACGGTGTATTATGCGGAGTACCTGCTGCTGATCGCGATGTTGATCGCCCTGCTCGCCGTGCAGTTCGCGCGCAACGTCGGCGGACCGCTACGTACGCTTGCGTTGTTTTCTGAACATTATGAAGATGCAAAGATCATCAATTTGCCGTATGACAAACGGGAAGATGAGATCGGCTACCTGACGCGAATCTTGAAGCAGATCTTCATGCGGATCAAAGAAAACGAACGCAAACTGATCGAGCAGAGCCAGGAGCTGCGCCTGCAGCAGGATGAGATGATGGCCCAGACGGAACAACTGATCATCCAGCAGGACGAGCAGCACCACACGCTGGTCAAGATGAAGGAGAAAGAGAGCATTCTGGCCGCGCAGTATGAACTGAGCTCGTCATTGCTGAACACGCTCGATCAGGAAGAGCTGTTGGAGAGCATCGTCCGCAATCTCATGCGCATCCAGCAGGCCGACAAAGGCGCGGTCGTGCTGCTGGAGAGCGGCTTTCCGCATGCCTCGGTTGGCGTGGGCACAGTGGGGATGGAGCAGCTGATCCTGTCGCTTGAGGAGAGCATTTTGCCGCGTCTGCGTGAGGAACGTCAGGCATTTGTCGTCGAGCGGGAAGCGCTTACGGCCGACAAAGGCTATCACGAAGGGAAGATGAAGCTGTACGACCTGTTCCTGCCGATTCTCGCCCGCGGCGGCAGTGTGACGGCGCTGATCATCCTGACGCGCATCGGGCGCCGCTTCGGCCCGGATACGATCAAACAGGGCAGCGCGCTGAGCAATCAGATCGCCTTGTCGATCAACAAGCTGCGGTCGCGCGAGCTGAATCTGCAGATCATCGATTCGATCCGCGAAGGGATGCTGCTGTTCAACGCCCATGGCCGGCTGGTGCAGGCCAACCGCATGTGGGCGGAGTGGATGCAGTGCCAGTTCCGAGGGTTGGACGAGTCTTGCGCCACAGAGCTCCTGTACAGGCAGATCGCCGTGCGTGTGCAGCAGAGCGAAGCGTTGATCCGCTTCCTGCAGGACGCGATACAGGGACGTGTCAGTGCCGGCGAGCAGCTGGTCTACGAGCTGGAAGGTGAAAGCGGCCAGCCGATCACCGTGCTTTTCGTCAAAACGGCAGGCGGGACGATGTTCCTGCACCGCAAGGGATGAGAGAAGCTGTCGAATTTGATTGCCCGGGAAATGGGAAGGGGGAAAACGATGTGCAAAGCTGGCAAGAAGAGATCGCACGGGGCTATGAACTGTACCGCCAAGGGGAGCATCGCGAAGTGCTGAAGCTGTTTGCGCGCCTGCGTTTGGAGTACCCGGAAGTGGCGCAAGTCTGGCACGAGTCGGCGGGGATGCATGACCGGATGGGGTTCGAAGAAGATGCGGCTCCGCTCTACGAACGGGCGCTGGCGCTCGGCTTAGCGGGCGAGGAGCTGGTCGACTGCCTGATCTGCCTCGGCTCCACCTACCGCAACCTCGGGCAGTTGGAGGACTCGCTGCGCCGTCTGGAAGACGCCCGCCGGCTGCAGCCGGACAACCTTGCCATTCAAGCGTTTCTGAGCCTGACGCTGGCCGACCTCGGGCACGGCGCCGATGCGGTGCGGCTGCTCGGGCAGGCCTTGCTGCGCGAGTCGGATGATGGAAAGCTGCAAGGATACAACCGGGCGCTGAAGGAGTATTTTGCGACGGTTGGACGCGTGTAAATGACAAGTGTTCACATCGCACACAGGAAAAGCCGAAGCTGACCAGCTTCGGCTTTTCCTGTGTGTTATCGGCTTTTGACCAGCATCTCAACAGCTTCCTTGATGACATGATTGGGTTCATTGCCTTGATCGAGCTCCGTGCGAATGCACGATTCCAGATTCGAGGCGACAATCGTTCCGATCGCACGATCCACTGCGGAGCGAATCGCCGATAATTGGGTGACGACTTCCCGGCAGTCCTTCTGCTGTTCCATCATGTTCAAGACGCCGCGCAGCTGTCCTTCCATCCGGCGCAGTCGATTTTTGATCGCGTCGTTGTATTCCACGGTGCATCACCTCACACAGTTGATTTGATGAGCAGCGTACCCCCTGAGGTATCGCTTCGCAAGTCGCCGTTCTTTGTCGGTCAGATGAACAGATTCAGGCGGCTTTGATCCGCTTCGGCCAAATAAGTGGCAACACCGGCGTATTCGATGCCGTCGATCAGTTCCGCTTCCGTGATGCCCAGCACATCCATCGACATGGCGCAGGCGATGATTTTGACGTCAAGCTCCTGCGCGGTTTCCATCAACTGCTGCAGCGTCGCGATGTTTTTCTTGCGCATGATATATTTCATCATCTTCGAACCGAGACCGCCCATGTTCATGTTGGAAATCCCGAGCTTTTCCGGACCGCGCGGCATCATCCAGCCGAACATGTTTTCCAAAAAGCTTTTCTTCACCGGTACCGGCTCACCTTTGCGCAGGATGTTCAGTCCCCAGAAGGTGAAAAACATCGTCACTTGATTGCCCATCGCCGCAGACCCGGTTGCGATGATGAAGCTGGCGATGGCTTTGTCCAAGTCTCCGCTGAATACGACCATCGTGCTTTTGTCTTCCATGGTTTCTCCTCTTCCCGTTGTTTATTTTGCTGCTTCAATCGCTCGAATCAGCGTCTCCTCCACACCTTGCGCGATGCTTTCCAGCGCGGGGTCTTGCAACACGCCCATCAGCGCGCTTGGCTTGGGCAGTCCAATCTTCGTGGTGTCACCGTCCTGATAGACGACGATCTTGCAGGGCAGGAAATAGCCGACCAGCAGATTCTGTTCCAGAACGCGCTTCGCTTCCACCGGGTTGCAGACTTCAAGGACGCGGTAGGGAGTCGTAAAATCGACGCCCTTTTCCTGCAGTTTGGCCGGCAGATCAAGCTGCCACAGCACGCCGAACTTGTGATCTTTCAGGCTTGCTTCGATCGCTGCGGTTGCTTCGTCCAGTGTTTTCGTCGTTTCCACCGTGTAGTGAAACATGAGCTCATCCCCTTATGCTTTTTTAACAAAGAAGCGGAACACGCCGTTTGCTTCTTCCATCTTGAGCAGTTCGTGGTGCGTTTGCTTGACCCATGCTTGGAAGTCTTGGATCGACCCTTTGTCGGTCGTCTCCAGCATCATCACTTGACCGGCTTGCAGCGAGTCGATGCCTTTCTTTGCTTTTACGATCGGCATCGGGCACGCAAGGCCTTTTGCATCGACATGCAGATCCATGTTCATGTACATACTCCCCCTCAAACGTTTTTTTGTGCCAAAATCTGAATCACATGCGACAACCCGTGGTGCAGTTTTCCTTCGTGACGTACCACTTCACCCATGAACAGATGCAGGATCTTCCATCCGTCAAACGCCTGCAGGAAATCTTCCGGCCGGTACAGCTGGTCACGTTCCTTCGGCCCGCCGCTGCCATAGGGCGGCTGATCCACGGAGTAGACTTCACTGAGAAAGTATCCGCCCGGCTTTACCGCGTCGCGGACGGCGGCGAGTGTTTTCCGGCGAAGTTCCGAATCGAAGTGACCAAAGATGCAAATGATCTGATCCCAACGGTCTTCCAGCCACGGTGCCTCGTTCAAATCCACCAGTTCTGGATGAACCTGCACCCCGCGCGCTGCAGCCAGGCGCCGGGTCTTCTCCAAGCCGGCCGGTGCAAAGTCCCATGTCGTGACCTCCATCCCTTGTTGAGCAAGGAATACCGCATTGCGCCCTTCCCCTTCGGCAATGGCCAGTGTGTGCCCCTGCGGATGGAGCCGGTGTACCATCGTTTCCAGAAATGCATTGGGTGTTGTGCCGTAAACGTACTCTTCGTTCAAGAACCTTTCATGCCATGGGTTCCCATTTTTATGCAAAACGATCACCTCATTACTTGGGATGCTCCCTTGCGCTCCGAAATATGCTATTGGTGCTTCAGGGCACAGCGGTTGGGACCAATCTCTACTTCCATCGCTTTTTCGGGATCTGCTTGCAGCACCCCGCGGTTGATGTCGACAATCTCCGTGTAGTTCGGCGGAGTGGCGCCGACAGCCCCTGCGACCGCTTCGGTAAACGCTGCGCGGTCTGCGGTGCGCATGATGGCGTTATTTTGGCGGATCGCACCGAGGGAGGCTCCGACATAACCGTGCGCGTTGATCTCCTCGATGTCAGCAAAGTGTGTCGGCAGCACCAGCACTTCGTCCGACAGATTGGCGATCGTTGAGAAGACGGTGTCGTACAGGGACTGTGCCCACTCGCGCGCCTTGCCGCCAAGATCGGGACGACCCAGTCCGCCGACAAAAATGGTGTCTCCGGACAGCAGGTACTCACCGTTGACCAAAAACGAAGTACTGCCGGGGGTATGACCTGGTGTCGGCACCGACAGGACTTGCACGTCCACGCGGCCGAATCGAATGTTTTCATGATCTTCGAGCGCTGCATAGGGCAAGTTCGCGCCTTGCATCTCGCTGGCCGAGATGTAGTAGGTCGCATCCGTTCGTTCCGCCAGTTGCAGACCGCCGGAGATGTGGTCGGCGTGGAGGTGCGTGTCCATGACCCCGGTGATCTTGACCCCGGCTGCTTCTGCATAGTCGAGGTATTCGTGCACATGGCGGCCCGGGTCGACAATCACCGCTTCGCCGTCAGAGATCACCATGTAGGACAGGCAGCCTTTCGCCAGACGATTGAACTGCACGAGCTTCATCGAGCCGGTATCGGCAATCGTGATCGGATGATAGAACTGGCTCCATTCTTTCATGCCCTCTTCCAGGTACGAAGCGGTATAGCCGCGCTCGTCGAGCAGTTCCGCGACCATCAGCGCACTGCCGCCTTTGGCGCAGATCACGACGATCTCGGCATCTTTCGGCAGATCCGCATAGATCTCGTCGTTGTCGTCCAGGAAATCGAAGTACGGGATGTTCACCGATTGCACAGCGGCGCTTTCGATCTTCCAATCGGCGTAGTCTTCCGGGTTGCGGACATCGAGGAGGAAGAGTGCTTTGCCTTGCTCGATGTCTTGATGAAGTTGTTTGGCGTTGACAGCTTGAACGGTCATCTGAAAAACCACCTTTCGTATTTTGTCTTACAGCAGATCGGTCCAGATCTTGATCGCCGTCCCGAAGATCAGCGCGGCGAGGATAGCTTGCAGCAGTTTCGTATTCAGCTTGGTGCTCAGTTTCGCACCGAGCGGAGCGGCGAGCACAGAAGCGATGATCATGATCACAGACGGCCACAGCAGGACGTCACCCGCCAGCACTTTGCCCGCCGTAGAGCCGATCGAGGAGAGGAACGTGATCGCAAGCGATGAGGCGACGGTCATCCGGGTCGGGATCTTCAGCACGAGCAGCATGATCGGCACGAGAATGAAAGCGCCGGCCGCTCCGACGATGCCCGAGGCAACTCCGACCGCAAAGGCGAAGACGACCGCCAAGCTGCGATTGAATGTCACTTGATCCAGCGGCATGTCGTCGAGTCCTTTGGCTTTTGGCAGCAGCATCATCACGGCAGCGATCGTGGCCAACACGCCATACACCAGATTGATGCTGCTGCCGCTGAGATACTGACCACCGTACGCACCGAGGAAAGAACCGGCGATGACCGATGCCCCCATGTATCCGACGAGCTTGTAGTTGATCACTTTGTCTTTACGCAGCGCCCAGACTCCGGCGAGCGTCGCAAAAAAGACCTGCACAGCTGAGATGCCGGAGACTTCGTGTGCCGTAAATGCGGTGATACCGACGAGTGGCGGGATGTACAGCAGCATCGGATATTTGATGATCGAGCCGCCGATCCCGACCAGACCGGAGAGAAAGGACCCGACGAACCCGATCAAAAACAAGGTGAGAATGTAGGAAAGGTCCATTTCGATTCGCCTCTCTTTATACCTATGGGGGTATATATAGTTGAAAAAGGAAAGGAGTCGGGGTGAACCGTACTCCTGTGTCTTTTACTTGGTGAGCTGTCCGTTCCAACCCGTGACACCCGTTTTCAGGTGTGCCAGCTGCGAGAAACCGTGTTTGCTCAGGATCTTGGCAGCTTGGCGGCTTCTCATGCCGCTCCGGCAGGTCAGAACGATCGATTTGTCCTTCGGCAGTTCGCCGATGCGAGCCTTCAATTGGCTCAGCGGGATATTTTGAAAACCTTTGATGTGGCCGGCCCCGTACTCATGAACTTCCCGCACATCCACATACACGTGCTCATTCTGCT
The DNA here is from genome assembly GCF_004340785.1 of Tumebacillus sp. BK434. Lineage (NCBI taxonomy): Bacteria > Bacillati > Bacillota > Bacilli > Caryophanales > Alicyclobacillaceae > Tumebacillus > Tumebacillus sp. BK434. The sequence goes on from NZ_SLXS01000008.1 coordinate 45,043, forward strand.
GAGCCAGCCGCTCCTGCACGTCTTGGGCCGTCAGCGCGGCTAATCCGCGAACGGGAAGCATCCGGCTCAGGAGAAACCAGAGGATCAGGGCCGGGAACAGGTATTGCACGTACTCCATGATGCACACTCCTTTGTCATATACCCTATGGGGTATTTGATGAGCACAACTATACGCGCTTGGCGTGTAAAAGTCAACCTTTGCTCAGATACCCCATCAGGTATATGGTGGCGGATCTTTTTTTAGCGTGTCTGTACGGGGCCGGTCCAGCCGGACATGCCTGGCAGTACATTTTTTACGTTGGGAAACCCTTTTTCAGTCAGCCATTGGCAGGCCAGGTCACTTCGACTGCCTGAGCGGCAGATCACATAGATTTCCTGTTCTCTGAGCGGCTCCAGCTCATCCAGTTTTGCCTCCAATTGGCCAAATGGCACCAGCTTGGCGCCGGGGATGTGGCCAAAGGAATACTCGGCCGGCTCCCTGACGTCGAGAATGACCGGGTGATCGGACAGCTTGGCTTGCAGATCCGCATTGGACACCCGATGCTGGTGTTGAGTCTCCGGTTGCGTCTCTTCCAGTTTGGATTTGCGGATGTAGTGCTTATACAGGCCGTCTTCTGTGGCGGTGCCGATATATTGATGCCCGGTGCGGTCCGCCCAGCTCTTGATGTCTGCCACCGAGCCGGCGTCAGTGGCAACGACCTCCAGCACTTCGCCCGGTGTGAGCGCGTCGATCGCTTTCTTGGTGCGGACGATCGGCATCGGACAGGACAGCCCTTTGCAGTCGATGGTTTTATCTACAGCTACTTCACTCATGATGAGATCCTCCTCTGCTTTCTTTTACAGGCGTATCACGCCTTTTGAAATACCCCTGTGGGTATGGGGTGATGAGTTCAATATTATACCCATGGGGGTATATTGTCAACGATAAAAAAGCACTTTCCATGGCGGAAAGTGCAGTTACGCGAACAGTTGAAACGGATAAAACAGATAGTAATCGTCGATGTTCTTGAACGCCAGGTACCACAACAGGACCCCAATCGGAACGGCTGCGACGCTGTAGCGCCTTTTTTTGAACCAGCCAAACGTAAAGCCGGCGGCGAAGACGAGGAAGATAAACGTGAAGACCAGCGTGAACAGCCCGATCGACCACGCGGCAAAAAAGCTGAACACATAGGAGCTGAGCGCAGCCCACCAGAAATACTTGTGATCTTTGATGATGGCAAATGCTGCGAAGAAAAAGCTGAGTGCAAACGACCCCCAGCACAGTAAGAGAATCAAGGCCCCTAACACGGGCAACACCTCCTCCGTTTCAGTATGGCATTCCTTCCCATTTTTATCTAGCCCCCCGATGTATGCTATACTTCTTGCATAAATTTTGCCTCTTGTGAGAGGAGTTTGGTGCTGATGACGTTTGAACTTCGCGCAGGCGAACGCCTCGATGATCTGCAGGTGCGGGGACTGCGGATCATTCAGAGCAAAGAGGTGTTTTCCTTTTCTTTAGATGCGGTGCTGCTGGCCCGCTATGCCACGCTGCGCAACAAGGACCGGGTGATCGATCTCGGCACGGGCAACGGCGTGATTCCACTTTTGCTCGCCGCGCGCAGCAGTGAGAGCCGGGCCGAGATCGTCGGGTTGGAAATTCAGGAACGCCTCGCCGACATGGCGCGGCGCAATGTGGAAGGCAATGATTTGGGCAAGATCATCAGCATCGTGCACGGCGATACGCGGGAGGCGGTGCAGACGTTTGGCAGCGAGTCGTTCGACCTCGTCGTCTGCAACCCGCCGTACCGCCCGGCCGGGGTCGGTGATCAGAGCGTCAACGAGCATGTGAAGATCGCCAAGCACGAGATCACCTGCACCTTGGAGCAGGCGATGGACGCGGCGGCGGGGCTGGTGCGCTATGAAGGCAAGGTGGCGTTCGTGCACCGCCCGGACCGGCTGGCCGACATCTTTGCGGCGATGCGCGCCCGCAAGCTGGAGCCGAAGCGGATGCTGCTCGTACACCCCCGCCCGGACAAGCGTCCGAACATCGTGCTGGTCGAGGCGATCAAAGGCGGCCGCTCAGAGTTGCGCATCGACCCGCCCTTGATCGTACACAACGCAGACGGAACGTATTCCGATGCGATCTTAGAACTTTACGCCGGACGAGGAGAGTTGGGCTTATGATGAACCATCGCTATTCCTTTCAAGACGAAGGCCGCCAAGGCGGCACGCTGTATCTGGTCGCCACGCCGATCGGCAACTTGGAGGACATGACCTACCGCGCGATCGAGACGCTGAAGAAAGTCGCGGTGATCGCCGCCGAAGACACGCGGCAGTCGCGCAAACTGCTCACCCATTTTGAGATCACCGGGCCGCGGATGATCTCCTACCATGAGCACAACAAAAACAGCAAAGAAGAAGCGATCCTCTCCCTGCTCCGCGACGGAGACAGCGTGGCGCTGGTCAGCGACGCCGGCACGCCCGGCATCTCCGATCCGGGCGCAGACATCGTGCGGGCGGCGGTGGAGGAAGGGTTTGCCGTCGTGCCGATCCCCGGCGCTGTGGCCGGTGTGACAGCACTGATCGCATCCGGCTTGCCGACCGACCGCTTTACGTTTGTCGGGTTCTTGCCGCGCGAGAAGAAAAAGCGCCTCGCCGAGCTGGAATTTTACAAACACTACCCGGACACGCTGGTTTTTTACGAAGCGCCGCATCGGGTGGAAGAGACGGTCAAAGCGTTGCTGGACGTGCTCGGCGACCGCCAGATGGTGATCGGCCGGGAGCTGACCAAACGCTTTGAACAGTTCTCACGTGGAAAATTGAGCGAGTGTTTGGAGTGGTTTTCGAAAGATAGCCCGCGCGGGGAGTTCGTGGTCATGGTCGAGGGGAACCGCGAAACAGGGGGTCAATTGGAAAATCCATTTGTCGAAACCCCCTGGTGGGAAGGGCTGAATTTGTCGGAACATGTCGAAAGGGTGGTCGGCACCGGCGTCACCAAAAAAGAAGCGGTGAAGATCGTCGCCAAAGAGCGTGGGCTGCCCAAACGGGAAGTCTATAACACCGTCATGCAGGATGTAAATGAATAAAGCATGAAAAGCACACAAAAAAGCCCTTTCTGCACTTGGCAGGAAGGGCTTTATTTGCATGCTGTCGAATAGAGAGCATCACAAGCGGTTGAATGCTTGTAAGTTATATTAACGGCTCATTTCGCCGATGCAGACCGAGCAGATGTTTTTGCCGCGGAAGTGGATGATGTCGTCAGCCGATCCGCAGAATACGCATGCCGGTTCGTACTTCTTGAGCACGATGCGCTCGCCATCCACGTAGATTTCCAGTGCGTCTTTCTCCCCGATTCCCAAGGTGCGGCGCAGTTCGATCGGAATGACCACACGGCCCAGTTCGTCAACTTTACGTACAATACCTGTAGATTTCATTTACTAATCTCCCCCAATTTTCATAGTTTTATTTGACGGTTCGTTAATTCTACAATCTTCGACAAAGTTTCGACATCCTTAGCGTACCAATTACTCCCATAACAGTCAATAGGTTTGGCGAAAAAATAGATTAATTCCAGCGGAAAATTTTCAAGGTTGCCACATCACTTTCGAAAATGGTGAAAAAAAGGGCCGTTTCTTGACACATTTCTGTATAACGTGATAGGTTGTGGTAAAGATATCTTATTGTGATGACTATAAGTTCATGCGATGAAGGAATGAGTACTTGCAAACGGGCCGTACCAGAGAGTCGGGCAGGTGGAAACCGACACGGAGACGCGCAGGGAAGATGGTTCCGGAGCTTTCGTTGTCGAGACGCTTTTTTCGAAAAGGGTTGAGGCTACGACGGGTGCGCCCGTTACAGCGATAGAAGGCCGCTTTGTAGTCGGAAGCGGTGAAGCAAGGTGGTACCACGGAAGCCCAAGCTTTCGTCCCTGCACAGGGGCGGAAGCTTTTTTTATGTTCAACAGATGAAGGAGGATGCAAGCGATGGGAAAACAGAATGCGTTTTATATCACCACGCCGATCTACTACCCGAGTGACAAACTGCACATCGGGCACGCCTACACGACCGTCACCTGTGACGCGATGGCACGCTACAAACGACTGAAAGGGTTCGACGTGATGTTTTTGACCGGCACGGACGAACATGGGCAAAAGATTGAGAAGCGCGCCCAAGAAGCGGGCGTGACGCCGATCCAGTTTGTCGACAAGATCGTGGCGGGGATTCAGGAGCTGTGGAAGAAGCTCGACATTTCCTATGATGACTTCATCCGCACGACGGAGGAGCGCCATAAAGTTGTGGTGCAGAAAATTTTCCAACGTCTGCTGGAGCAGGATGATATCTACCTGGCCGAATACGAAGGGCTGTACTGTACGCCGTGCGAGTCGTTCTGGACGGAGCGCCAAGTCGAAGAGGCGGGGAATGCCTGCCCGGACTGCAAGCGCGAAGTGGCGCCGCTGGCGGAGAAGTCGTATTTCTTCCGGATGAAGAAGTATGCCGACCGCCTGATTCAGTACTATGAAGCGCATCCGGAGTTCATCGAGCCGGAATCGCGCAAAAATGAGATGCTGAACAACTTCCTCAAGCCTGGTCTCGAAGACCTGTGTGTGTCGCGCACGACGTTCGAGTGGGGCATCAAGGTGCCGAGCGATCCGGAGCATGTGATCTATGTCTGGCTGGATGCGCTCACCAACTACATCACGGCGCTCGGGTACCTGTCGGAAGATCCGGAGCTGCAGCAGAAATGGGAGACGTTCTGGCCGGCCGATGTGCATGTGATCGGGAAGGACATCGTGCGTTTCCATACGATCTACTGGCCGATCTTCCTGATGGCGCTCGACCTGCCCCTGCCGAAAAAGGTGTTTGGGCACGGCTTCTTCATGTCGAAAGGCGACAAGATGTCGAAGTCGAAAGGCAACGTGGTCGACCCGGTGCCGTTGATCGAGCGCTACGGGCTGGATGCGTTCCGCTACTTCCTGCTCCGCGAAGTGCCGTTCGGACAGGACGGGGTGTTTACGCCGGAGTCGTTCGTGACGCGGATCAACTCCGACCTCGTCAACGACTTGGGCAACCTGCTGTCGCGCACGGTGGCGATGATCGAAAAGTACAACGACGGGCTGGTGCCGCAGCCGGGCGAAGCGACCGAACTTGACGGCACACTGCATGCGCTGGCGGCCGATGCGGTGCAGCGCTTTGAAGCGGCGATGGAGCGGATGCAGTTCTCCGTGGCGCTTGGCGCGGTGTGGGATCTGATCTCGCGCACGAACAAGTACATCGACGAGACAGCGCCGTGGGTGCTGGCGAAAGACGAGGGGCAAAAAGGGCGTCTCGATACGGTGCTGTACAACTTGGCAGAGTCGCTGCGCATCGCTTCGATCCTGATCCAGCCGTTCCTGACCCAAGCTCCGGCACAGATCTGGGCACAGCTGGGCCTGACCGAAGGGGAAGCGACGTCGTGGGCGAGCCTGGCCTCGTTTGGCAACCTGCCGGTCGGCGGGAAAGTCGAGAAAGGCAACGCCCTGTTCCCGCGCCTCGACGTGGCGGCGGAGTCCAAGGCGATCGATGAGATGCTGGGAGGCGGCAAAGCGGTGGGCAACGAAGAGGAAGCAAAAGCAGAAGCGGGTAAAGCAAGCGCGAATGCAGGTGCAGGCACCGCTGCAAACACGGAGGCTGGCAGCGCAACAAGCGGGGCAGCAGGTGCCGGCGCCACCGAAGGCGTCGCGCTGATCGGCATCGATGACTTTACGAAAGTTGACCTCCGAGTGGCAGAAGTCGTCGCGTGCGAGCCGGTGCCGAAAGCGGATAAGCTGCTCAAGCTGATCCTGCAAGTTGGCGAAGAGCGCCGCCAAGTGGTGTCGGGCATCGCGAAGTACTACCAGCCGGAGCAATTGATCGGCCAAAAGGTCATCCTCGTCGCCAACCTCAAACCGGTCAAATTGCGCGGCGTCGAATCGCACGGCATGATCCTCGCCGCTTCGGCCGGCGAAGACCTCGTGCTGGCGACCGTAGCCGGCCCGATGCCGTCCGGCGCGAAGGTGAAGTAAGATGAACGAGATCAACCTGTTCGATACGCACTGCCACCTCAACTCGCCGAAGTTCCGCGAAGAAAACGGCGACGAAGTGGCGCAACTGATCGGCGACGCCCGCGCCAATGGCGTGCAGCGCATCGTCATCCCCGGCTACGACTACGAGTCGAACCTCCGCTCGCTGGAGATCGCCGCACAGCACGACGGCATCTACTGCGCCGTCGGCTACCACCCGTGCGACTTGAACGACCTGACGGACGACCACTACCAACAGCTCTACGAGTGGGCGAAGCTCGACCGTGTGGTCGCGATCGGCGAGATCGGCCTCGACTACTACTGGGACACGACGACGCCGGAACTGCAGCAGCAGATGTTCCGCAAGCAGATCGCGATCGCCAAGGAGCTCGACCTGCCCATCGTCATCCACGACCGGGAAGCGCACGGCGACATCCTCCAGCTGCTGAAAGAGGAGGACGCTGCCAAGATCGGCGGGATCATGCATTGCTTCTCCGGTTCCTGGGAGATGGCGCAGGAGTGCCTGAAGCTGAACTTCTACATCTCCTTCGGCGGCCCGGTCACCTACAAAAACGGCAAGCGCCCGCAAGAGGTGGCCGCGAAAGTCCCGCTCGAGCGCCTGCTCGTCGAGACCGACGCACCCTACCTGACCCCGGAGCCGCACCGCGGCAAACGCAACCAGCCGGCCTACGTCCGCCACGTCGCCGAAAAGATCGCCGCCCTGCGCGAGATCTCGCTGGAACAGCTGGCCATGCAGACCACAAAGAATGCCTGCGAGCTGTTTCGCTTGCCGGAATAGACAGCAACAACCCCGCTTGCAAAAAAGCGGGGTTTTCTTGCGTAGAAGCGCATATCCTTTTTCTGACAAGGGAATTCTACGGAAGTGGGTGCGCCCTCTCCTTTTTTCAGTGTACGTTTGCTATAATGGGACGGGTACTGGCTTGTCAAGATTCTAAGTGGGAGAGGTAAGCCCGATGAGCAATAATCGATTGCGCTGGTTGAAAGACCTGGATATATTTTTGATCTTTGTCATCATCGCCATCTGCTGTGCAGGACTGCTTGCGATCTCCAGTGCCACGCGGTCGTTTGACGGCGGCAGTCAGTCGTTCGTCCTCAAACAGGGCGTCTTCATGGCGGTCGGATTTGTCACGATGATCTTCCTGATCCGCACCGACTACCGCTTTTTGATCCGCTATGTGGAATATGGGTATTGGGCGGTCATCGTGCTGCTGGGCGTCGTCTTTCTGTTTCCGGCTGTTGCGGTGGAGACGGGCGCGTACGGCTGGATTCCGCTGCCCGGCGGCTTTAACTTGCAGCCGTCCGAGTTTTTCAAGATCGTGTTCATCCTGATGATGGCCAAATACCTGGCCAACGAACAGGAAGATGAGAACGGCAACGTGCCCGACCCGCTGCGCGGCTACATCCTGCTCGCCGCGGCGACGATCTTGGGCATCGGCCTGATCATCATCGAGCCGGACCTCGGCCAGACGATGATGCTGATGGCGGTCATCGGCACTGCCCTGTTCGTGCACTTGCCGAAAAAATGGTTCTGGTCGATGTTCCTTACCGTCGGCCTGCTGGTGGGGCTGTTCTTCACCGCGACCATGGCCTACCCGGATCAGTTCCTCAAAGGCCTCGACGTGCTCGTCGACAAAGGCCTGCTCGAAACACACCAATACGGCCGCTTTTACTCGTTCATCCACCCGGAGGAAGACCTTGCCGGAGATGGCTATCAAGTCTATCAAGCGAAAGTCGCCATCGGCTCGGGGATGATGTTTGGCAAAGGGCTCTACCAAGGCTCGCAGACGCAAGGCAACTGGGTGCCTGCGCAGCACACCGACTTTATTTTTACCGCGATCGGCGAAGAGCTGGGTTTTGTCGGTGCCGTGGCGCTGATCTTCCTGTTCTTCCTGCTGCTCTACCGGATCGTGATGAACGGGTTCGCAGCGAAAGACCGCACGGGCTTGTACATCTGCGCGATGGTCGCCGGGATGTTTACGTTCCAGATCTTCGAAAACATCGGGATGTCCCTGCAACTGATGCCGATGACCGGAGTCACCTTGCCGTTTATCTCGTACGGCGGCTCCTCGGTGCTGGTCAACTTCATGCTGCTCGGCATCGTGCTCAACGTCGGCTTCCGCAGACGGAAATTGAGCTTCAGCAACAACTAGCTTCCAACGAAACACACCCTGCGAGTTCCATGACGGGACTCGCTTTTTTCAAACACTGAAGGGATGGAAAAGGATGAGAATCAAGGAAGTGATCGTCGTCGAAGGCTACCACGACAAACAGGCGATCGACGCGGCCGTCACCGCCGACTGCCTGATCTCAGGCGGCTCGGCAGTGAACGAAACGTTTCTGCGCACCGTCGAGCGCGCCGCCAAAGAGCGCGGCGTGATCATCTTCACCGACCCGGATTACGCCGGCGAACGCATCCGCCGCATCGTTTCGCGCCGCGTGCCGGGCTGCAAACACGCCTTTTTGCCGCGCGAGGAAGCGACCGCCAAAGACGGCGACATCGGCATCGAAAACGCCAAGCCGGACTCGATCCGCCGCGCGCTCGATGCGGTGCGCACCGACTGGACGGGCGTCGAGCCGGAATTTTCCTGGCAGGAGATGACCGAATACGGGCTGACCGCACATCCGCGGGCGGCCGCGCGGAGACAATACATCGGAGACAAGCTCGGCATCGGCTACGGCAATGCCAAGACCTTATGGAAGAAGCTCAACATGCTCGGCGTTTCGCGCGAGGAATTTGAGCAGGTCTACCAGGAAATCGAACCCTCGTTTCAACTTCAAGGAGGAGAACGCAGAACATGACCAAACGCCTCGTCCTGCCGTCTGTCACCCGCGATGTGGTGACCCGGCACGGCTTTTCTTTTAAAAAATCGCTCGGCCAAAACTTCCTTATCGACGGCAACATCCTCGACAAAATCGTCACCGCCGCCGAACTCGACGAACAAAACGGTGCGCTGGAGATCGGACCGGGCATCGGCACGTTGACCCAGGAGCTCTGCGAAAACGCCCGCCAAGTCGTCGCTGTGGAGAAGGACAACCGTCTGCTCTCCGTGCTGGAGGAGACCTTGTCCGACTATGACAACGTCCACGTGCATCACGCCGACGTGCTGGAGGCCGATCTGCACGCGCTGTTTGCACAGTGGTTCTCCGGCATGGAAGTCTCCGTCGTCGCCAACCTGCCCTACTATGTCACGACGCCGATCGTGATGAAGCTGCTCGAAGAGCGCCTGCCTCTGCGCCACATCGTGGTCATGGTGCAGCGCGAAGTCGCCGAGCGCATGGCGGCAAAACCGGGCGGCAAAGACTATGGCACGCTTTCCATCGCCGTGCAGTACTACACCGAGCCGGAGCTGGTCACCCGCGTGCCGGAGTCGTCGTTCATGCCGGCCCCGAACGTGGAGTCGACCGTCATCAAGCTGAAAGTGCGCAAAGCGCCGGCGGTGTCGGTGCAGGACGAAAAGCTGTTTTTCCACCTCGTCAAAGCGTCCTTCGCCCAGCGCCGCAAAACGCTGCTCAACAACCTGCAGAACAACTTGCAGCCGAAGCGCGACAAAGACAGCATCCTGACCGCACTGGAGCGCGCCGGCATCGAACCGTCGCGCCGCGGGGAGACGCTGTCTCTGGAGGAATACGCAAGATTGGCAGATGAGTTAGTAATTTCTTGAGGACAGATGGGCGCCCGTCTACATGATTCCTCTCACCGCCGAATAAACTAACACCAGAAGGCGGTGAGACCTCATGGACTTTGTAAATCCGACCAAAGGAAAACTCACGTTGGCGCGGGTCGCCCAAGATATGCTCGACTTTATTGCGGAAGAGCCGCAGGAAGACTACAAGATCATCATCGGCTCCGATTCGCAGAATAAAGAATCGCGCCTCAAAACCACGTTTGTCACGGCGCTGATCGTGCATCGGGTCGGCAAAGGAGCCCGATACTATTTTCACCGGCGCATCCGGCCGCTGGTGAAAAACATGAGACAGCGCATGTTTACCGAAGCGTCCTTGTCGCTGCTGCTCTGCGGCGAACTGCGGGAGCTGCTCCATGATGAAAAGCTCGTGCAGAACCTCGAAGTGCATCTCGATGTCGGACAAAATGGTGCGACCGAACCTCTGATCAAAGAGCTGGTCGGCTGGGTGGAAGGCAGCGGGTACGAAGCGCGCATCAAGCCCGATTCGTTCGTCGCCTCGAAAGTCGCGGACCGGTACACACGGATCTAAAAGCACCCAATGGGTGCTTTTTTTGTCGGTTCTTGTCTGATGTGTCGCGTATCCTATCCATATGACGCAAAACCTCTGCTCAGACCATCGGAGCAGAGGTTTTTTGTGCAGCAAACTGATCGATTGGCATCTAGAATTTTACAATGATTTATAAAATTCTATATTTACTTACCTGTTGATTGTGATAAAGTAGAAATATGTTATAAATAATAATTTTATCGGGTCAGGGGTGTGTTAATTTATGGGAAACAAAATTACAAAAATTGTAACAGCGGCGGCCGTACTCGCAACGCTCGTCGCACCGCAGGCTGCGCTGGCAGCAGCACCGGCACCGACTTTGAAAAATGACGGCGCCGCGAAAGCAGGCGACTGGTATGTGGGTGCAACGCCGCCGAACGTGGACTACAACAAGCCGGTCATCCTGTTCGTGCAAGGTCTGCACTCGGACTACACGACTTGGTACAACTCGGACGGCTACTATGATGCCGCTTACAATGCAGGCTACCGCACGGCGTTTGTGCAGCTGCACGACGCGGACGGCACCGGGCGCAACATGTGGGACAACGGCTACCTGTTGTCCGGCCTGATCACGAAAGTGAAAAACTACTACGGCGTTTCCAAGCTGAACCTCGTCGTCCACTCCAAAGGCGGGATCGACACGCAGACGGCGCTCGTTCACTACGGCGCTTATCCGTATGTCAACGTGGTGCATCAGCTGTCGACGCCGAACCGCGGTTCGGAACTGGCCGACATGGCGTACAGCACCTGGACGTCCTGGCTGGCGTCGATCATGGGTCAGAAGGATGATGCGGTGTACTCGCTGCAGACGTCTTACATGTCCTACTTCCGCTCGGTGACAGACGGCCGTGCGGAAAACAACTACACCCGCACCTACATGTCGGGCGGTACGGGCGATGATGGCCTCTTCTCCTCGACGTTCTACTCCCGTGCCTTCCTGCCGGATGAAGATGACGGTGCGGTGGCGATCTACTCGGCGTTTGGCTTGCCGAACGGCTACTACGGCTTCACCGACAACGGATCGGAGCGCCTGTCGCACACCAAGATGCGCCAGGCTTCGAAGACTTGGTGGCAAGTGCGTCCGAAGCTGACCACGACCAACTACTACGGCGTGTCGGGCAGCGCGTTGGCAGCGACCACGACCTCGTACATGGCGAAAAAATCGGTGGATGAGAGCTCGACGAACATCCTGCGCGGCGGCGCGGTCAACGGTCAGGCGATCGACACCTTCACGATGGAAAGCGGCACGAAAGCGGCGATCGACGTGATGACCTCCAAGTCGGCGACCCAAGTCAAGCTGGTCTCCCCGTCCGGCAAAGAGTACTTCCCGACCACCGGCAAGGCGCATCAGGATGATGCGGTCTTGTTTGCCGATGCGGTGCACAACACCTTTGCGGTAAGCGGCGAAGCGGGCACGTGGTCGCTGGTGACCGAAGGCGACTCCGACGCCTACTTCATGCTGGCCGTAGTGGACGGCGGCACGAAAGCGGACGTGAAAGCGGCGAAGAAAGTGTTCAAGAAGGGCGAGAAAGTCGACCTGAACGTAGCACTCCAAGGCGGCAAAGCGGACAAGAAAGCGAAAAAAGCCAAGTTGAGCAAATCCGGCAAGCAGTCCGCGCAAGACGTGGCGCTGACCGTGAACAGCGACGGCACGCTGGCTTCCTCCTTCACCGCGCCGACCGAACCGGGCGTGTACAACGTTTCGTTTGACGTGGATGGCGTCAATGCGAACGGCGAATCCTTCACCCGCTCGGTGAACTACAACTTCGCGGTGCTCGACGAGAACGGCAAACTGTAAGCTGGCATCATACGACTTGAAAAGGCGGCCTGAGCAGGTCGCCTTTTTTTGCTGTTTTGGGGTAGAATGTGCAGATGGAGGCGAATTTGGAAAAGATGAACAACCCATGAGAAAAGCGAAGATCGAAGAGATCGAACTGCTGCGCGCGCTCGCCTTTCTGGCGGTGGTGGTGCAGCATGCGATCGCCCATTACACGTTCGATCCGGGGATGACGCCGGCGGATGGCGTGGCGATCGGGCTGTTGCTGTTGGCGGTAAAATTTGCGGTGCCGCTGTTTGTGTTTATTACGGGACTGGTGCTGTTTTATAACTATGACGGGCCGCTGCGCTACGGGGATTTTGTCTGGAAGCGATTTCGGGATATCATCGTGCCGTATCTGGTCTGGACGGGGTTTTATTTCTTGATGTACCACGTCTGGAACCATCCGGACGTGTCGGCCGTGTGGGAGTTCGTGCGGCTGGCGGTGACGGGCAAGGCTTCGTATCATCTGTGGTATGTGGTGATGATCTTTCAGTTCTACCTGCTCTTCCCGCTGCTGCGCCGGGCGTTTGTCTGGCTCCGGGGGCTGCTGAAGGCGCGCTGGCAGGTGTATGCTGTTCTGACCTTGTCGGCGGGGCTGTATGTGTATCTGATGACGCTGGTCTGGCCGCTGAACGTCCTGATGGAGGCGTGGAACGTGCCGGTGCTGACGCCGCTGTTTACGAAGTTTGCCGACCGCAATGCGCTGTATTTTGTGTACTACTTCGCGATGGGCGCGGTGACCGGGTTGGCGCTGACGCATTGGCGGGCGTTTTTGACCAAGTACCGGACGGCGATCTGGGCCGTCTTTGCCGGGATGTTTGCCTATTTTGCGTACCGGGTGATCGGGATGTATCAGTACGAGCCTGCGTTCCGCGTGAATTTTGACTACCTGTTCCTGCTCCGGCCGTGGATGGCCGTGTTTTTGATCGTGTCGATCCTGGCGTTGTACCTGCTGGCCATGCGAGTTGGCACAAGCAGATGGGCGGCTGTGATCGGGCGCTATTCGTTTGGCGCCTACCTGATGCACGCCTACGTGCTCCGCCAGACCTACTTCCTCACCGACGGCCTGCTGGCCGGATACAATGTCACCTTGCGCACCGTGATCGCGGCGCTGCTCTGTGCGGCGGTGTCCATTTTGGCCACCATGCTGCTCGCGAAAACACCGCTTGGAAAAGTGGTGGTGGGAGTAAGAGATAAGTAACGGCGACCTGAAGGGGTCGCCTTTTGTATTCTTTAAGGCACATCCACCGTGACGCCGAGGACGGACGCTTTCAGGTAAGAGGCGCCTTGCAGCTGCTGCAAAGCTTCGGCGGTGCCGGTGACGACAACGCCGAGGATTTTGACATCGGCAGGCGTCGGCTTTACTTTGTCGCCGCGGAGGTAGTTGTAGATGCGCGCGAATTCGTCATGGTGCATCTTGTTGATCGACAGCCCGCGCTCTACCGCTTGCAGGAAACTCTCTTCTGTTTGGCCGGAGCGGGCGTCGAACCCATACACGGAGCGGGCCTGTTCAGGAGAATCGGTACGCACCGTCTGCGGGACTTTGAAGACGCTGCCGTCCGGGCGTTTGACGTTGACTTCGATCTCGTGCGGAAGGAGTGCCGTTTTGTCGTAGTAGGCGTCGACCCAGTACCACTGCGGATGCACGCCTGCGGGGAGCATTTTTTCGATCTCCGCGGACGAATAGGGCTTGTCGAACGACAAGGCCAACTCGGCCGCCTGGCCTTCCATGTGGGCGAGCAATGGCAGGTCGTCTGCGTATTCTTTGTAGGACAGAAACGGCAGGAAAAACTCCAGTTCGCGCTGAAACGTCTGCGGATTGTAGGTGGCGTTGATCTCCGACTGGCCTTCTTCCAGCGTGATCGAACCCGCCCGATTCAACTGCTGGAACGAACCCCAGAGCGAGTACTCATAGATCTGCGTCTCCCAGCGCACCGGGATGCCTTCGATGATTTTGTAGGTCTGCACGGAGAGCCCGTTGTGCAAAAGTCCGGCATTGACCGGAGCGGGGGACTGCAGCAAATGCTCCACGTTGGGCTGGGTGATCGCCGTGATCGTCTCCAGATCAAAAAAGGTGCGGTCGCGGTTGTAGGAGTCGAGCTGGACGTAACCGAAAAAGCCGCCCACCACCATCAACAACGTGACACCTGCCGAAATCATCGCCGTGCGCAGCGTGTTTTTCCGCTTCGCTTTTTTCAGCAGACCGGACATGGCTCTGTCGTCGAGATCGTCGAGATCGAAAGCGTATTCTTCATGTTCGTTCATGGTTCAACCTCCCGTATGCTTCCCGGAAACGATTCCTCGCCCGGAACATTGAGACTTTGACGTTTTCTTCCTTGAGGCCGAGCACGGTGGCAATCTCGCGGTGGGACAGTCCGTATTCGTATTTGAGCAAGAGCATATGGCTGTAGGCGGGGTGTAAGCTGTCAAAGACGCTTTGGATTTCGTCCTGCAGTTCACGGGTCAGCACCGCGTCGTCCAGCGTCTGTTGCGTGATCAAGGAGACCGACTCCAAGGGCAGCTCGCCGCGCCGCTTTTTCTTGCGCAGGTGGTCGATGTGGGTGTTGAAGGCCACGCGAAACAGCCAGGGCGTGAACTTGTCGACGGCGATGTCGTCGAGCACCTGCAGGGCTTTGACCAGCGTTTCCTGCACGATGTCCTCGGCGTCCACCCGGCTCACTCCCAGCTTCATCAGATAGCGGAAGATCATCTTGCCCTTGTCGATGAGCAATTGATCCAGATCATCATAATCCACACCTTTTCTCCTTTCCGGCGCTTCTCTATCTAGAACACGTCTGTGCATCCAAAAGGTAACACACCATGCTATAATAATATTCAAAACTATTACGGAAGACGAAATAATCCAGCAGCTGGATAGGAGACGAAGGATCATGGGAGAGCAAAAGGGAAGTCCGCGCGGCATCTATCTGCTGCTGTTGCTGGTGCCGCTGTTTTGGGGCGGGGCGTTTGGGTCGGGGAAGCATGTGTTGACGGAGATTCCGCCGTTTCTGACGGCGACGCTGCGCTTTGGGCTGGCCGGGCTGATCTTGGCGGTGTGGCTGACGTATAAAAAGGGCTGGGATTTCAAACTGCTCAAGGAGCGCTGGAAAGGGCTCCTGCTGCTGTCGCTGACAGGGATCTTGGGCTATAATGCATTTTTCTTTCTGGGCTTGCAGTTCACGTCGGCCGCCAACGGTTCGCTGGTCGTGGCGATGAACCCGGTGTCGACGACGCTGGCGGCGGTGATCTTTCTCGGCGAGGCGTGGAGCAGACGGCTGGGCGTCGGGATGGCATTGTCATTGATCGGGCTGCTCGTCGTGATCACCGGCGGGTCTTGGGAGACGATCCGCACGATGTCGTTTAACAGCGGAGACATCATGCTGCTCGGCGCGGTGGCGAGCTGGTCGATCTACTCGGCGGCCGGCAAAGTGATCATGAAAGGCATGTCGTCCTTGTTTGTGACCACCGTGACGATGATTGTCGGCACCGTCGGGCTGTTCATCGGGTCGCTGTTCGAAGGCGGCTGGGGGCAAGTGTCCGGGCTGTCTTTGCAGTCGGTGGCGGAGCTGGTGTACATGGCGGTGTTTGCATCGGTGATCGCCTTTGTGATCTGGAACATCGGCATCCAGCGCATCGGAGCCTCGAAGACGAGCGCCTATGTCAACCTTGTGCCGATCTGCGCGACGACGATCGCCGTCCTCCTGTACGGGGAGCAGGTGACATGGGCGCATGCGGCAGGTGTGGTGCTGACCGTCTCGGGCGTTTTGATCACCACCTCCTCGCCGGCACAACGAAAACATGCGTCCGTGCGTGAAAATGTGTAAATTGTGGCGGGAGTTGGTTATGATAAGCGATGAACCGTTTCCTTCACAGACTCATATCCTATATAATAATGTTGCAATCTGTAATTGAGCGTGATTGGCAACGGTTTACAAGAGATTTGAGCAAGCGAACCCGGAAGGGGTTCGTATCTAGGATGGTGCAACTGTTTCATGAAGTTTTCGGAGACGATCGCCAAAATGAAAGGCGGGCAGAATCTCGTGCTCTGCCATGACCAGGCCGACAGCGACGCCGTCGGGGCGGCCTATGCTTTGTCGCGCTTCATCGGCGCCGAGATCGGCGTCCCGCAAGCGGTGGCGACGCATACGCACAAATTGCTTGAGGAGTTGCAGATCAACATCCTCATCGGCCCGGACCCGGGCAAGTATGAGAACGTCGTGGTCGTCGATGCGGCCGCAGCGGTGCAGCTCGGGAAGTCGATGCCAGAGCGCTTCTGGTTCATCGACCACCACCCGATCAACACGCTGCAGGAGCTGGCGCAGGGCGGCTTGTACGACCCGGTTTCTTCGACCTGCCAGCTGATCTACCGCCTGCTGCGGGAGCTGAACGCCCCGTTCGACCGCGCGATCGGCATGGCGCTGGCGGCAGGGATCATGACCGACACGATCAACTTTCACAAAGGCGACCCGGAAGCATTTCGCGCGTTTGGCGAGATTCTGGAGCTGTGCGGGCTGACCTACGAAGAGGTGCAGCGCCTGTACATCGTCGACGAGCGCAACGACCGCGGCGCGATCTGCCAAGCTGCGCTCGATGCCAAAAAATACACGTTTGGCGGCTATCACGTCCTCGTGACGCGGATCGACGCCAACATCCCGACTTTTGCCGCCCGCGCCTTGTTTGATCTGGGCGCCGACGTCTCGGTGGTCGGGTTTGCCAAAGGCGCTGAGGTGGAGATCCGCATGTACCTCCGCCAAGAGCTCGCCGAAAAGCACCACCTCGACGCCGCCGAACTGTTCCGCACCATGCCCGGCATGAACCAAGGCACCGCCTGGGGCTACGCGCTGTTCGGCGGGTACCGGGCAAAAGGCGAGTTGGACGTGCTGCTGAAGAATATTGTAAAGCGGTTTGAAGAGTTGCTTGGTTAAATCGAAGAAGACCTGTCCAAGGACAGGTCTTTTTTATATACTAATTATGCAGTAACTTCAAGTTCCTTACAAAAGGGGAAGTTTCATGAAGCTGACTATCGACCACTCGAAACTGATCGACGCACCGCTGGATGCGGCGCAACAAGAGCCAAGCCCGATTCTCTATAATGATTTGAAAGCGGACATCGAAAGGCTCGCCTACGACCTTTTGAAAGGTCCAACAGCTTCGTATCTGATCTCCGGTTATCGCGGCGCAGGCAAATCTTCTTTTACAAACGCCGTGCAGGAACGAGTAATGAGCTCAGTAACTGACCGATGCCTGGTCTTCGTTCCTGTCAACATCATGCGAAAAGACGACAAGTGGCTGCGCACGATCATACGCAATACAGTGTCGGAAATCGATAAGAACAAAACTGTCAAGCAGAAGATCCCGGTCTGGATATGGGAAAATATGAAATTGTTGTTTGAGCGTACATTTCATGATGTTACCGACTCTTCCAAATTGGGTTCCGCGATGGAGAACGCGACAAGTGTTGATTTGGAGTTGGATCTCACAAAAATTGGGCAATTGGTGACGGTGTTCAGTGTTTGGGCTGGCCTTTCTTTGGCAACTCCTTTGACGATCGAAATGGTTACGAACAGCACGAATCCCTGGCTGCAGTTTTTATCGCCGTTTGCCATCTTGTTATTTGGAGTGTACGGGATGTTGAAGACCGCGACGCTCAAAAATTCCACGAAACGTACCTTGAGCAAATCGAAAAGTCGTGATATCAAGTCCCTCTACGATGACGAGATCGCCGAATACCGCTTGCACGAAATGCAGCGGGAACTGCAGAAGAGAGGGATTGAACTGGTTTATGTCTTTGATGAGTTCGATAAGATTAATGACGGGGATGTGAAAGATGTTCTTTCGATTCTGAAACCGTTTATGCTATCGGGCAAGGCCAGCTATCTGATTTTGAGCGGGCAGCAATTGTTTTACAGATTTCACAACTCGGCGATGGAAGACGATCCGATCGTGGCGACATTGTTCTCCAAGTCCTATCATGTACCGTTGCATTCTCCGGAGACGTTCCGCGCTTTTTTTGAGAATCTCGTCGTCAACCAAGATGGCGTGTTGTCTGAGGCGGCTATGCAGTATGTAGATGCGAAGATCTTGGCTTCAAATCGTTCGTTGCGCAAATTTATCAATCTAATCCGTCAGGATCTTGAATGGGAAGGCGAGAAGGCGGTGATTCGGCTGGAGCCTGCGTCGGAGCAGCCCATACAATCGTGGCGTTTCCGTGCTCGGGTGCTCGCTTCGATCGAGAGCATTGTAGAGACGATGCTCCAAATATTCCCGGAAAAGCGCGCGGTCAACGATTTTTATATCTCACAGCTCTATATTTGGGTGCAGCGCATGTTTTCTTTTGATACAAAGCCTTTTAGCAAAGAGAGCATCTATGATTACGTGCGTGATTACGCGGATAGTGTCACTCCGAACGGGAGCAGGGAGTATCTAAATTTCCTCTGCAGCAACTTATTAGAGCATCTGATCTCAGAAAGGCTGCTGGTTGAGAGGGAGGAACCCAATAAGTATCATTGGAATCAGGCATTTGACTCATTTAGTGAGCAAATACAGGATGTAGAGTTGCAAGAAATGCCTGTTCATGTGGCTGCAGAAGCGGATACGTTTTATAAGCGCTTTCATGAACTCGATTCTTTTTGCTTTCGTCAGCTAGACTGTGGAGTTTCCCAGGCGATGTCGCATGGTGTGTTTTCAGAAAATGAACGATCTATGTTGCACAAGGTCTTAGCAATCAAAAGCGCTTTGGATACGTCTTCCCGTCCCGTCAGTACTGAGGAATTAAAATATGAAGGGATATTTGCGATTAACCGTTTGATCGGGAAATTGGCGGAACTTATGGCTGAACATCATTTGCGCAAGGTTCTAAATCCAATCGGCTATGCAGTAAAACGTGTGAAGGATTTAGCTGCGGATTTTATAGCAACTACGATTGAGAAGAGTGAACCTCAACTTATCTTTGAAATTAAGTATGGGAAGCTAAACAGCAACTTGGTTCGTAACGTGGTTTCTAAGCTGATACGCAGTTTACGAATGCTCAACTTTGAAACGTCAAAACAGAATCATGCTTTATTGGTGTGGTTTGTACAAGAGTATACCTTTGATCTTTCATCTCGATTGGAGTTGGAGGAATTGGAAGGGTTTGTGCATTTGATTTTAGTCAGAGCAAACGATATGAGTGAACTGGACGCAGCCATTCAAAAGATTATCCCCGAAAAGAAAAACGCCATCGACGCATGATCGGTGGCGTTTTTTACTTGGTGTCCTTTACCAGCCGGTTCAAAAACCGATCCAACAGATCAAACCTCCGCTCCGAGTGATACCCGTCGAACACGTGTCCCCGATACTCCCGGGTCCGCACTCTTCCCTCCAGCAGGCAATGCGCCTCCAGCAGATCGCCGATGATCGTTTCGCGGATCTTGTCGAAGTGCGCAGGCTCCTTGTGAGCCGATCCTAATCTTGAGTGCGGGATGTGTGCCAGAGCATCCACTGTCAGACCCTCTTGCCGGGCGTAGGCGAGGACTAAGGGCGGGATGGCGAGGTAGTGGGCGGGGATGTCGCGAAGGAGGCGGCGAGAGACGATATGGGGGCCGTGGGAGGGGCTGCTGAGGCCGAGGCGGGGCTCGAGGCCCAGCTTGCGGTTGAGCGAGCTTCTCAGGCGCAGGAGCGGGTTGCGCGTTACATCCAGCCGATGTGCCGTGCCGTAGGTGTCGGTCAGGCTCAGGTCGAGCCGGAAGCGCACCGTATCGGCCACGAGCTTCTGTAGCTCATGGCGGTGATGCCCGATCAGGTCGCCGTCGTAAAACAGCACGTGCTCCGCCCCTTGTCTGTACGCATACGCCGCGCCCACCGCGCGCGGGACGTCGAAGCCGAGCGGCTCGCGAAAGCAGATCACCGTCAGATCGGCTTCCCGCAGCGCCCGTGCCTCCTGCAGCGTGCTGTCCTCGCAGCCGTTGGCGACGACGATGATCTTCTCAGCCCCGGCGAAGCGGACCGTCTGGATCGCCACCCCGATGCGCTTGCTCACATTGCGAGCCGGTATCACGGCATACACAAGCATTCACCTCCCGTTTCCGTCATGATATGCAGAAAAACCCCTGACAAGTGACCAAAGCCTTTCCCCGTTCATAAAATACGGCGAAAGGAGGAGCTGCCATGTGGAAAGTTGGCGACCTCGTCGCGCGGAAGTCCTATGGAAAAGACATCTGCTTTCACATCGTCGAGCTGGACAGAATCGGCCAGTCGGCCGTGCTCAAAGGCGTCGAAGTGCGCCTGCTCGCAGATGCTCCCTGCAGCGACCTGGAGAAGCTCAGCGACAAAGAGCTGCAGGACTACGTCGCCGGCTACACCCGCGAAGAGGATGACGTGCTGCGCCTGATCCGCTCCCGCCGCATGATCGAGGAGGAAAAGCGGCTGATGCGCTCTGACATAAAGTTTCGCGACAACCACGATTTTTTTGAGAAGCCGGGACGGGTTCTGCATTTAGACGGAGACGGTTCCTACCTGGAAAAATGCCTGATGTTCTACGAGGAACTCCGCATCCCGGCGATCGGCCATCACGTGCCGGAATCCCGCATGTCGGAAGTTCTGCCCCACTTTCTCGAACAGTACCACCCTGACATCCTGATCCTGACCGGCCATGACGGCCTGCTGCGCAAAGGTCAGGATCTGGCGAATGTCTTCAACTACCGCAACACGGAGAACTTCATCAAGGCGGTCAAAGCGGCGCGCAAATACGAGCGCTCCTTCGACGACCTGATCATCTTCGCCGGCGCCTGTCAATCGCATTACGAATCCCTGCTCGACGCCGGAGCGAATTTTGCCTCCTCGCCGCACCGCATATTAATCCACGCCCTCGACCCGGTGTTCATCGCCGAAAAGATCGCCTACACGCCGATCAACCAGACGGTGAACATTTTCGATGTCGTCAAATCGACGATCACCGGCACCGACGGGCTCGGCGGCGTGGAATCGCGGGGCAAATACCGCATCGGATTGCCCCGCTCTCCGTATTAAAACGAAAGGAGGAGAAATTTAGAGTATCAAGGAGAAGAACGAACTTTCTGATAACTTATTGGAAATAAATGATTGTAATTCCTTCGTAAAGCCCATTGACAGTTTTTTTGGCGCGCTGATATAATTATTAACTTTCTTTGACAAAGTTCGTCAAACATGCTACACTGGTTCTTGGAAAGAGGTGGTGTGTGTTGTCAGCGAAAAACGCACTAAACGAGATTAAGCGCAGCCTTGACCGTCATGTTGGTGAGAAGATTTTGCTGCGCGCCAATGGCGGACGCCGCAAAACCATCGAACGTACCGGCGTTCTCGAAGAGACATACCCTTCTGTATTTGTTATCAAGTTAGATCAGGAGAACTCCTTTAAGCGAGTCTCGTACAGCTATGCGGACATCCTGACCGAAACGGTTGAATTGATGGTCTGCAACGATGAAGGTCATGTACGCCTGACCTATTCGCAAGGGATCTTAGAAGCATAGAATGATGGGGATTCTACCCCGCCGAAGCCTTTCACAGGTATGTGAAAGGCTTTTTTTATTTGAGACCTCAAAATAAATAGGAATTAGTAGGCTAATAATAGGAATAATCTTCTGTTTCGGTAGAGCAGATGAGGGTGTGTTAATTTTGTTTATTATATTAATATTTATGCAAGAAAATATGGATGTCTTTTCTTGACAATA
Source organism: Tumebacillus sp. BK434 (assembly GCF_004340785.1). NCBI lineage: Bacteria > Bacillati > Bacillota > Bacilli > Caryophanales > Alicyclobacillaceae > Tumebacillus > Tumebacillus sp. BK434. The sequence continues at coordinate 66,822 of NZ_SLXS01000008.1, forward strand.
CCAATAAACATAATATATCCTTAAACTAGGAGATGTAAATTTCCTACTCTGTTCTAAGATCAGTCATAGTCGGTTATTCTAAATGTAGAATTCATCATTGAGGATTGGAGGGGATTGTATGAGCGCACTGAGAGTGGCTAGATATCTCTTGACCAAATCTTCACCAGGAACAGATCGAGCAATAACACATCTTAAACTACAGAAATTGGTGTATTATGCTCAGGCTTGGCATCTCGTCTTGAGAGAAGGTAGGCCTTTGTTTCATGAGGAGATTGAGGCTTGGGTACATGGACCTGTGTGCCCAGTACTTTATTACGAATATCGCAAATATGGTTATTCAGAAATACCGCAAGAGAGGGATATTGTATTTTTGCCGTTAGATCAGATAGAGATTATTGATGCAATTTGGGAAGTGTACGGCTCCTATAGTGGAAGATATTTAGAGCAACTGACACACCAAGAACTACCTTGGAAAGAAGCCCGTGAGGCATTACAAGAAAATGAACCATCAAATAAAGTAATATCACACAAAAGCATGGCTGAATATTATTCTAAACTATTAGTAGGGGGCGAGTGAATCTTGCTCTCTATGTTTTTTATGCATTGTAATAGGAGGGGTTTTGATGTTGTTTATTGGAATAATATATTTGTTCATATTTCTAGGTATTTGTTATTTGATCCTCAATTCCATTTTAAATTTACGTCGACGTGAATTTGAGACGACAAATGTTGTGAAAAAGAGTTTTACAGAAAAAATAAATGGATTAACACGACTTTTCCTCGGATTCTTTTTACAAGTGGTCGCAACGCTGCAATTGTTTTTCACATTACTGAGCAGATTACTGATGGAAAGAACATGGATTGGGATAATTACTCTAGTAGCCATTTTTGTTATCATATGGAATGGGGTTCCTGTCTATGATGGGCACCTCAACTTGAAGTATTATACTGAGATCTTTACGAAACTCGGTATCCTGAACCCAAATGATATTCAAACCCTAAATTTTATTAACACAACCTCGAAAACCTTCTTAGTCATTTTTGGAGCTGCAATTCCGTTCTTCTATTTTACTTACCGTGAACAAAAAGCAACCTCAGCTAGTAGTATTATATCTAAAACAAATTCACTAATTATGTTTGTTGTTTTTTTTCTGCTCTCTCTGCCGTTCGCTTTCTTTTTAAACAGAATCTTAGCACAGTATGGAAGGACAAGCAGTCTGCTGATTTCTTCCCAAGAAGAAGCAAGAATAAGTATATGGGTAGTGTTTTCTGTTTTTGCTTTTATTTATTTCATTCGAGCAATAAGAGATCTTTTAAGAAGTATAAACTTAAGGCTTATGCTTAAGGATCTTGTTAAGAAGATTGATGACATGTTTTTTACAGTCTCGTTTGTGAGGTTTAAGATCGCAAGGAAAGAAATATATGAAGATCTACACACGCACATAGAAAGTATTTATCAATTACTTGCATTTTGTATTGAAAAAAATATCGATAACGTCTTTGACGCAAATTATGGGAAATGGATGGATGTTGTTCGAGATCTTTTGGAAACACCGCGGTTAAGATTTATTCACGAGACTGTTTTGTATGAAGTTCTTCATACAAAAGATCCGGAAAAATTTGAAAACCTGTATCGCTCTATTCTTGATAAACACATTTCTCTAATAATGACTTGTTACAAAAACCATAAAATTGAGAGGGGTCATCAATGTGTGTCCTCTTTTCAGAACCTTAATCCACGTGTTGATGAATTGAGAGTGATTTTTATGGACGCTTTACATGAGCTAACTGTTTTGTTGTTCAACAATGAGCAAGGGGGATTACGTACAATTCTCCAGAGCCTGGAGGAATTATCGGTTGAAAACAAATTCGTTGAGAAGAACGCAGTAATAATGATATATAAGTCCTTAATACTTAGGGCTATTCAAAAAAATGACCCAATTGTACTGGCCTCAATTTCCAACTCGTTGTTAAATAGTATAGGAGACCCAATTGGTAAAGAGACACAAAACGCTATTGCAAAGAAACTTTTGAGAAGTCATATAAAAAAGTGGAAACTCATGGAGGATGAAGCGGGGAAAAGTAGTGTTTTTATGATTATGCAGGCAATCCTCAAGAGTATAGAACTATCTCATCATCAGTGTTCGGGTTACCTAATAAAATTTTTAGCAACCAATTTTGAACCGAATATGACCAGTGAGATATTCAATGTTTTTGTAAGGAATAGAGCTGTAGATAATCCGTTCTTAAAACAAAGAAAACTTTATAGAGCGATCGATTTCTCTTTCCCGTATAACAAAAACACGCTCGATTATTGTGTTGCTAAATTAATTATCCTTATATATGGCCACCAATTGTATCTGTCGCAAAAAGGGATTGTTATAGGCTTTGAACAAAATTCCCTAATTGATATTAGGACTCTTGGAAATAAATATAACGATTATCTGTTTCGATCTATAAAAGAGTCAAAAGGTGCATATCGACTTTGGTTTTTGTCAGATGAAAAGTTTATGGTAGATCTTAAACATAGATTTATGGTAGCTGCTGTAAAAAATATACTTTAATCTAGGGCAATTCACTATGAAACAGTGAATTGCCCTATTCACTATCTGGTACATGTAACGAGCTGTAATGGTAGTAGATATCCCATCTTTGGGCACACTACCAGGGAACGTCACAACAGCCAAGGAGGGGATTGGAACATGGGACGCAGACGCGGCGTGATGAGCGAATCGCTGAAGTATGAGCTGGCCAAAGAGCTCGGTTTTTACGACACGGTTCAAAAAGAAGGATGGGGCGGCATCAAAGCCAAAGATGCAGGGAACATGGTCAAGCGCGCGATCCAGCTGGCCGAAGAAGCGATGGCGCGCAACAATCAATAACCTTCATACCGGCATGGCGTTCAGCGGCCAGGGCTTTTGCGGCCCTGGTCTTGCCATGTTCTTTTCAACCGGGTGCAAACAGGGATGAATAAGCGTTCCGCTTCTCTGGGAAGACTGTCAACCTGAAGCAGTATTTCCAAGTGCCAGCAAACAGGGACGTAAGGAGGCAAAACTTCGTGAGCAAACGACCGGGCAAGTTGGTCATCATCGGCGGCGCAGAGGACAAAAAAGGCGATATGGAGATCCTCCGCGAAGTCGTGCGGCTCGCCGGGGGGAAACATGCGCGCATCGTCGTGATGACGGTCGCCACCGAATTGCCGATTGAAGTCGGCGCCGACTACATCGAGATCTTCGACCAGATCGGCGTCGCCGATGTGCGAATGTTTGACGTGTCCACCCGCGAGGCTGCCAATGCGAATTCGGCGATCAAAGCGGTGGAGGACGCCACCTGTGTCTTTTTTACAGGGGGTGATCAGGTGCGTGTGACAAAACTGCTAGGCGGTACGCGAATGGATGCAGCTTTGCATAAGCGGTTTGAAGACGGATTGGTGCTGGCCGGCACAAGCGCCGGCGCGTCGATGATGTCGAGCACGATGATCGTGTCCGGCATCGGCGAGACCAATCCGAAGATCGGGGTCGTGGACATGGCGCCCGGCATGGAGTTTGTGCCCGGCGTGGTGATCGATCAGCATTTCGCCCAGCGTGGACGGTACGGCCGGTTGTTCTCCGCTGTGGCGCAGTACCCGCACCACTTAGGCCTTGGCATCGATGAAAACACGGCGATCGTGGTCGAAGGTCAGGCGTTTGAAGTGATCGGGGCCGGCGCCGTCAGCGTGATCGACGCGGGAAGGCTCTCGTATACGAACTTGGAACAGGTGCGTCACGGCGATGACCTGGCGCTTTGCGGCGTCACGGTGCACATCTTGCCAAAAGGTCACCGCTTTCATCTGCGCGACCGCGCACCGCTACTACAACAGGACACAGCCAACACGTCCGAACCAACACGAGGAGTGGACAACGAATGAAAATCGAGGATATTCGGTTCATCCCTGGACCGAATCTCTATTTGCATCGTCCCGTCATGGTGATGCGCTTACATCTGGAAGAAAACGCCGGGAAGGAATCGTATGAATTTCCCGGTTTTGTCGACCGCCTGCTGCACCTCTTGCCCGGCCTGCACCAGCATCATTGTGCAAAAGGCGAGCCGGGCGGCTTCGTCGAGCGGCTGTACGGCGGTACATATATCGGCCACGTGATCGAACACACGGCCATCGAACTTTCCCGGCACATCGGCATCGGGGTCAACCGCGGCCAGACTTTATACGCGGATGATGGCGTCTATGACGTCGTTGTCGAGTGCCCGAACGAAGCAGGCATGGAAAGCCTGCTCCGCACCGCCTTTGAGCTGGTGCAAAGCTTGATCGAAGACGTGCCGTTCCCGCTGCAGGAGCGCTTGGAGGCGGCGAAAAAGCTGGTCGACCGCACTGCGCTCGGCCCCAGCACCCGCGCCATCGTCGAAGCGGCGGAAGAGCGCGGCATCCCGTATTATCGACTGAACGACAAAAGCCTCGTCCAGCTCGGCACCGGCCGCTATCTGAAGCGAATCCAGGCGACGATCACCGAAAACACGTCCTGCACAGGCGTGGACATCGCGTCCGACAAAGAGATGACCAAGCAGCTGCTCGACATGGCGGCGATCCCCGTGCCGCACGGCGGCGTGGCGTATTCGGAAGCAGAGGCGGTGGAGCTGCTGGGCTACCTCGGCGGGGCGGTCGTCGTCAAGCCGCTCGACGGCAATCAGGGCAAAGGCGTCTCGATCAACCTCATCTCGGAAGCGGAAGTGCAGAAAGCGTTCGCGATCGCCCATGAGTACTCGGACGGCGTGCTCCTCGAAGACTACATCGAAGGGCGTCATTACCGCCTTCTGGTCGTCGGCGGCCAAGTCGTCGCCGCCTCGGAGCGCGTGCCGGCACACGTGGTTGGGGACGGCGCGAGCACGATCGGGCAGCTGGTCGAGACAGCGAATCGCGATCCGCGCCGCGGCGACGGTCATGCGAAGGCGCTGAGCAAGATCGTCATCGACGATGTGGTCAACGCGCAGCTGAAGCGTGACGGGCGCTCGATCGACGATGTGCCGCACATGGGCGAGATGGTGCTCCTGCGGGACAGCGCCAACCTCTCCACCGGTGGCACGGCGGCCGATGTGACCGGGAAACTGCACTCGACGATCGCCGATGTGGCGGTGCGCACCGCGCGCATCGTCGGGCTCGATGTCTGCGGGATCGATTTTATCTGCCCCGACATCGCGGCACCGTTTGACGAGCACCGCTCGGCGGTGATCGAAGTCAACGCGGCGCCGGGCATCCGCATGCACCAGTCGCCGTCGTCCGGCGAGCCGCGCAACGTCGGGGAAGCGATCGTCGACATGCTTTATCCGCCGGGCGCGAAAACGCGGATTCCGGTGATCTCGATCACCGGCACCAACGGCAAGACGACGACGACGCGGATGATCGGCCATGTGATGCAGTCGACCGGCAAGACGGTCGGCATGACCTCGACCGACGGCATCTACATCGACGGCAAATGCGTGGCCAAAGGCGATACGACCGGCCCACGCTCCGCCCGCGCCATCCTGTGCGATCCGGGCGTTGAAGTGGCGGTGCTGGAGACGGCGCGGGGCGGGATCGTGCGCGCCGGGCTCGGCTTTGACTATGCGGACGTCGGCATCATCACCAACATCCAGCCCGACCATCTCGGGCAGGACGGGATCGACACGGTGGAAGATCTGATCAGCGTGAAGACGCTGATCGCCGAGCGCGTCCGTCCGGGCGGCACGGTGATCCTCAACGCCGACGACCCGCATTTGAACCGGCTGCCGAAGACGATGAAAGAGCGGCACAGCAGAGGGCGCAAGTTCGTCTTTTTCTCGCTCGACGACACGTCCCGCGTGCTGCGCCGTCACCTCTCGGAAGGCGGCACGGGCTATTTTTACCGCGACGGCATGATCTATGAAGCGACCGGCGACACGGCACGGCAAGTGATGCGCGCCGATGCGATTCCGGTGACGATGCTCGGGGCGGCGCACTTCCACGTCGCCAATGCGATGGCGGCGATCGCCGCCTGCCGCGCCTACGGGATGTCCTGTGAAAAAATCGCTGCAGCGCTGTCCGGCTTCCGCAGCGACGTGCACAATCCGGGGCGCGTCAACCTCTATCAGGTCGGGCGCGGCTACGTGCTGGTCGACTACGGGCACAACCCGCATTCCTTCCAGGCGATCTGCGAGATGGCCGGACGCCTGCCGAACCGCCGCGTGACCGGGGTGGTCGGAGTGCCGGGCGACCGCAACAACGACATCGTCTCCCAGTCGGGGCGGGTCGCGGCGACCGGCTTTCACCGCTTGTTCGTCAAAGAAGACATCGACCTGCGCGGGCGGGCGCGCGGCGAGATCGCAGGGCTGCTCAAGCGGGCGATCGAAGCGGAGACGCCCGACAAAGAGTGCCGGGTCATTCACAATGAGTGCGACGCGCTGGAAGCGGCCCTGCAGGAGCTGGAAGACGGGGAGCTGATCGTCGTCTTCTACGAAAAGCTCTCGCCGATCCTCGACGTGCTGAAGCGTCACGAAGCGGTCAGCGTCTCGCACATGGCGCTGCCCAAAACACACGCGAAGGTGTAAGGAACGGGGAAAAAGCGTATTTTCTACGCTTTTTCTCCGTGTTTGGCAGGAAAATGACCTATCACATGGAAAGACTAAGCCAAAAGCAAGACACGATTCGTAATGAAGGTAGGTCATCTCTCATGTGGACTGAAAAAGCGCAAGCCAAGATCAATCTGACCCTCGATGTGCTCCGCAAGCGCCCGGACGGCTATCACGAAGTCGAGATGGTGATGCAGACGGTCGATCTGTCCGACCATCTGACGTTCACTCCGACGGAGCAGGGGGAGATTGTTTTGTCTTGCACGGTGCCCTACATCCCGCTGGACAGCCGCAACCTCGTCTATCAGGCGGCGAAGCTGGTCAAGGACACGTTTGGCATCAAGAGCGGCATTCGCATTCACATCGACAAGCGGATTCCCGTCGCGGCGGGGCTGGCCGGCGGGTCGAGCGATGCGGCGGCGACGCTGCGGGGGCTGAACCGGGTGTGGGGGCTCGGGCAGAGTTTAGACCAGCTCGCCGAACTCGGGGCGAAGATCGGTTCGGACGTGCCGTTTTGCATCTACGGCGGCACAGCGATCGCCCGCGGGCGCGGGGAAGTGATCACGCACCTGCCTAAGGTCGCCCCGACCTGGGTCGTGCTGGTCAAGCCGCCGATCGCCGTCTCGACGGCAGACGTCTACGGGCGGCTGAACGTGGCGGAGATCGAGAAGCACCCGAACACCGGCGCGATGGTCGAGGCGCTGACGACAGGCGATGTGCGCCTGATCGCTGCGCACCTCGGCAACGTGCTGGAAAAAGTGACATTTTCGATGTACCCGGAAGTGGAACGGCTGAAGAGCCAGCTCCTGAAGTTCGGAGCGGTCGGCGCTCTGATGTCGGGCAGCGGTCCGACCGTGTTTGCGCTCGCCGACAAGGAACACCGGGCGACACGCATCTACAACGCGCTGCGCGGGTTCTCCCGCGAGGTGTACCTCTGCCGCTTCTACTAGGGTTGACGGAGGAGGAAGTGCTTCATGGACGTGCTGGTGCTGGCGGGCGGTCAGAGTGCTGACCTGCCCGTTTTGCAAAAAGCGGACCTTTTGATCGGCGGCATCCCGATGGCGGAGCGCGTGGCGGCGGTGTTTCAGGACGTGCCCGCCGTGCGCTCCGTCCGCATCGAGCGGGGAGACAGCCCCTCTCTGGTCGCCAACCTGCTCGACGCGGTGCAGCGGCTGCAGGAGCAGGGCTGCAGCGAATACCTGCTGATCTCGTCCTGCGACATCCCGTTTTTGACGGCGGAGGCGGTGACGGGCTTTCTGGACGCCTGTCCGCCCGGCGCTGACTTCTATTACCCGGTCGTGCGCAAAGAGGCGTGCGAGCAGCAGTTCCCGGGGGTCAGGCGCACCTATGTCAAGCTGAAGGACGGCACGTTCACCGGCGGCAACCTGTTTCTCGTGCGCGCCGCCGTGCTGCCGCCGCTGCGGGCCCGTCTGAACCGGCTGTTTGCACATCGCAAGCGGCCGCTGCTGCTGGCGCGGGAGTTTGGGCTCGGCGTGGCGCTGTCCTTCGCCTGGTCCGCGCTGCTGGGGACGCTGACGATCGGGCGGCTGGAGCGGGAGGCGGAACGGATCGCCGGGATCAAGGCGAAAGCGGTGATCACCGGGTATGCGGAGATTGGCACCGACATCGACAAACTTTCCGATCTGGCACTTCTGGAACAGCTTGTCACAAACACGAAAGAAGTGATATGATTTAAGTATCAATGTTCGTGTTTCGGAAGGAGACAAGTGGGGTGAGTAAAATGCGACGCAGTGAGCGTATCGTGCGACTGACACAGATACTGCTGGAACAGCCGCACCGCGTGCTGTCGCTTACGGAGATGGCCGACAAGCTCTCCTCGGCAAAATCATCCCTGAGCGAAGACTTGGCGATCATCCGCGAGGTGATGGAGTCCGAAGGGCTCGGCACGCTGGAGACGCAGGCAGGCGCTGCCGGCGGCGTGCGCTACGTGCCGGGCTTTCGCACAGACCTCGGGCTTGAGTATGTGCAGAAGATTGGCACCTTGCTCGGCACCGGGGACCGCATTTTGCCGGGCGGCTTTTTGTACATGTCGGACGTGCTCGGCGATCCGATGCTGCTCGACACGGCGGGCAAGATGTTTGCCGCCCGCTTCAAGGACGCGGGGGCCGACTATGTGGTCACCGTCGAGACGAAAGGCATTCCGCTGGCCGTCGCGACGGCGCGCTACCTCGGCGTGCCGATGGTCGTCGTGCGCCGTGACCACAAGGTGACAGAAGGCTCGTCGGTGTCGATCAACTACGTGTCCGGCTCGCGGCGGATTCAGACGATGTCTCTGTCGCGGCGGTCTCTGCCGGAGAAGTCGAAGGTGCTGGTCGTCGACGACTTCATGAAGGCGGGCGGCACCGTCAAGGCTTTGGTCGACCTGATGAAAGAGTTTCAGGTCGAAGTGGTCGGCACCGGCATTTTCATGTCGACCGAAGAACCGCAGGACAAGATGATCTCAGGTTATGTTTCTTTGGCGACCCTGCGCGAATTCGATGAGCAGGCGAGCCAGGTGGAGATCGTCCCCGGCACTTATTTTAGTCAGGAGGAATTGTAAAATGGAAAAGAACATCATCTCGACAGAAAACGCTCCGGCGGCGATTGGCCCGTACTCGCAAGCGATGAAAGTGGGCAACATGCTCTTCACCTCCGGCCAGATCCCGCTCACTCCGGCAGGCGACCTCGTCACCGGCCCGATCAAAGAGCAGACGCACCAAGTGTTCCAAAACCTCAAAGGCGTGCTCGAAGCGGCTGGCGCATCGTTTACCGACGTTGTGAAAGCAACCGTTTTCATCGCCGACATGAACCAGTTTGGCGAAATCAACGAGGTGTACGCCGAGTATTTTGGCGACCATCGTCCGGCCCGCTCCACCGTGGAAGTGGCGCGCCTGCCGAAAGACGTTGGCGTGGAGATCGAACTGATCGCATTTGTTAAGTAGTAAAGGATTCCTAAACGCTCCTCTCCGAGGGGCGTTTTTTATTTTGTTTCAGAGGTTAACATCAACGTGAAACTATAATCATAAGAGTCGCACTAAAATTGTAGGCTTTGACTTTAAGAAATTTTGATCTGTAAGAAGGAATTAAGCGATGAAAGGTCGTATTATAAGATTAAGTTAGGCAACACGTAACTACACAAACGTTTAAAGAGGTGACAGATGTGCAAATCACTGATGTTCGTCTTCGCAAAATGAACACAGAGGGCCGCATGAAGGCCATTGCATCCATTACGATTGACAACGAGTTTGTTATCCATGACATCCGTATTATTGACGGGAACAACGGCATGTTTGTCGCGATGCCGAGCAAGCGCACTCCGGACGGGGAATTCCGCGATATCGCGCATCCGATTTCGTCTGAAACGCGCCAGAAGATCCAAGACGCGATTTTGAACGAATACTACCGCGTCGAAGAAGAAAGCGCAGAAGAAGTCACGATCGCCTAATGGCAGATCGTCATCGTACATAAACAGGCCTCGTAAAGCCCCCGCTTACGAGGCCTGTTTTTTTAGCTGACAATTTCTTTCGATCTTGTGAAGTTGGTTGAAATGGGGAATCTTATAAGATATAGTTTGTGTTGGACAACCCCTGTAAACCTTCGTTTACAGTTGATAGATAGCGAGTTCTCGGATGAGGGAGGATGGCAAATGGCAGGTACTTACGCGGTGGTGTTAGCTGCGGGCATGGGCACCCGCATGAAATCGAAAAAGCACAAAGTCTTGCACGAGATCTGCGGCAAGCCGATGATCCAGCACATGCTGGACACGCTGACAGCGACCGGTTTTGACCGCAAAGTGATCATCGTCGGCGCTTCCAAGGAGCAGGTGATGGAAACGCTCGGCGAGCAGGAATACGCGGTGCAGGCCGAGCAGCTCGGAACGGCGCATGCGGTGATGATGGCGCAGGACAAGCTGGGCCATGAGGAAGGGCTGACCCTGGTCTGTGCCGGCGACACTCCGATCATCCGTCAAGAAACGCTGGAGCGGATGCTTCTTGCGCACAAAGCGAGCGGCGCGGCGGTGACCGTGCTGACCGCGGTGGTCGAGAACCCGTTTGGCCTCGGCCGCATCATCCGCGATGACGCCGGCAACGTGCTGCGCATCGTCGAGGAGAAAGATGCGAGCGCGGAAGAGCGGCTCGTGCGCGAGATCAACTCCTCCGTCTTCTTGTATGACAACCAGTTGCTGTTCCACGCGCTGGGACAGATCGATAACAACAATGCGCAAGGGGAATACTACCTCCCTGATTGCCTGGAAGTGCTGCGCCGCGAAGGTCACAAGGTAAACGCTTTCGTCACCGACGACCCGCGGGAGATTCAAGGCATCAACGACCGCGCCCAACTGGCGATCGCCAACGAGATCATCCGCGAGCGCATCGCGCTTACTCATATGAAAAACGGCGTCACCTTCATCGATCCGAAGAACACCTACATCGATGCGGGCGTGGAGATCGGCGCTGACACCGTGATCTGGCCGGGTACCGTGCTGCAAGGCAACACGGTGATCGGGGCGGACTGCACGATCGGCCCGAACGCGCACTTCGTCAATGTCACCGTGCAGGACGGCGTCACCGTCAAGCATTCGGTGCTGACCGACGCGGTGGTCGAGAACCAAGCGGCCGTCGGTCCGTTTGCCTACCTGCGTCCGAAGGCTCACATCGGCGCGGGCGCGAAGATCGGCGATTTTGTCGAGATCAAAAATGCAACGATCGGCGCAGGCAGCAAAGTGTCGCATCTTTCCTACATCGGCGATGCCGAAGTCGGAGCGGGCGTCAACGTCGGCTGCGGCACGATCACCGTCAACTACGACGGCGTGAAGAAGCACAAGACGATCATCGGCGACAACACGTTTGTCGGCTGCAACTCCAACCTCGTCGCCCCGGTGACGCTCGGCCAGAACGTCTACGTCGCCGCCGGTTCGACGGTGACCGCCGACGTCCCGGACGGGGCGCTGGCGATCGCGCGGGAACGTCAAGTGAACAAAGAAGGCTATACAGAAAAATTGCAAGCGCGCCTGAAACAGGAAAAAAGCTAGGGGGCAAGTGGACCATGACGCCATATAAAGACAAGAAGCTGAAGATCTTTGCAGGGAACGCCAATCCGGAGTTGGCACGAGAGATCGCCGATCAAGTCGGCGTGCCGCTCGGTTCTTCCACCGTCATCCGCTTTAGCGACGGCGAGATTCGCACCAAGATCGATGAGAGCGTGCGCGGCTGCGACGTGTTTGTCGTCCAGCCGACGTCGGCGCCGGCCAACGAGCACATCATGGAGCTCTTGATCATGGTCGACGCGTTGAAGCGCGCATCGGCGAAGAGCATCAACGTGGTGGTGCCGTACTACGGCTATGCGCGTCAAGACCGCAAGTCCCGCGCCCGCGAGCCGATCACGGCGAAGCTGACGGCGAACCTGATCCAGACGGCAGGCGCACACCGCATGATCACGATGGACCTGCATGCCGGCCAGATCCAAGGTTTCTTCGACATCCCGGTTGATCATTTGCTGGCGGAGAAGCTGCTGGCCGATTACTTCGGTCAAAAAGGCCTCGAAGATGTCGTCATCGTCTCCCCCGACATGGGCGGCGTCACCCGTGCCCGCGGCATGGCGGAACGCCTCGGAGCCGGCATCGCGATCATCGACAAGCGCCGTCCGGAACCGAACGTCTCGGAAGTCATGAACATCATCGGCAACATCGAAGGCAAGACGGCGATCATGATCGACGACATGATCGACACCGCCGGCACGATCACCCACGGCGCTGCGGCGCTGATGGAACGCGGCTGCCGCGAAGTCTACGCCTGCTGCGTCCACCCGGTGCTCTCAGGTCCTGCGATCACCCGCCTCGAACAGTCGGTGATCAAAGAGGTGGTCGTCTGCAACACCATCGCCCTCGACGAAGAAAAACGCGCCGGCACCAGCAAGATCACCCAGCTGTCTGTCGCGTCCCTGATCGGCAATGCGATTATGAAAATCCATGAAGAAGAGTCTGTATCGACTTTGTTTTAAATAAACGCATCAATGACTAGCGAAAGCCCTCTGAAACCAGAGGGCTTTTTGTTTTTCAAATACAAGGGATTTTTTCTAAATTAAGGGTTGTCAAATCTGGTAAATTATACTACTATTAACGTATTGGTTGATACAGTTTAGTTGTTTTATGGTTATATTCTTTGATATTACATGTTGTAACTTTATTTTTGCGAGGAGGAACCCACGTGAGCGTGAAACGAGCACTCCTTGTCAGCGGTGCCGTGATTGCTGCCTTTTTCGTCGGGATGTACAGCGAATCGTTTCTGGCACAAGGCGAGTCGCCGACGTCTGCACAGGAAACGGTCAAACCGGGCCAGAACGGCAATCAATTTGAAAGTGTTTATCAGGCGATTAAACAGAATTTTCAGATGGAGGGTTACCAAGAGATTCTAAAAGATACAGACTCGATCGTCTTGGTGCCGGACAGCGTGGCCGGTCCGCAATATGCCGACGGGGGTCTCTATCCCAGACAAAAAAGCATGATCTTTAAAAAGAAATCGAACGGCACCGTCCTGTTGCTGAGCATTAGCAAAACGGACAATGCCGTGCAGGGAAAACGCTGGACGCACAGCAGTGGCTACGAAGCCAGACAGTATAACTCCCCCGAGGGTGACTACAAGGACGTATACGCTGCCATATTCCCGCAGACGGACGTGTACACGTACAGTTTTGAAGGGACGGGTTACAGCATCAACCTCACTGCGCTCGCGCATCCGATGATGGCGGAAGAGGGGGTTCTCGCCCTCAATGAACTTGCTCAATTTACAGACAAACTCAACACTTTCTTGAAGGAAAAACACTTCTAATCGGATATAGGGGTGCACTTACCGGGCGGGCAGTCATATTTACGCACTTTTATATAAATAAAAAAGGCACGGACAGTGCCGGAAAAGAGGAGAAACATGAAAAAGCAAGCAGTAGCAGTTCTGATGTCTGTCGCACTTATCTCGACTTTTTCCACCACCGCAGCTTTTGCAAAAGAAGCAGACCGCAAAGTAGGGTCCTACTCCCAACCGACAAAGGTCGTGCAGCCGGAAGACTCCTTCGTCGTCTATGAAGCAAACGGCTATGTCAGTGGCTCTACCTACGGAACTCCGTCCTACGTGGACCTCAAGTACTATCTGAACCATCGCGCGGACATCAGCGTTCCGTCCGGTGTAACCGCAACCTATGAGTTCAGCCAAACGGTTACCTCCACCTCGTACCGTCAACACACGGTCGATGCCGGTGTAAAAGCTTCCGGATCGATTGCAGTTGTCGATATCGAAGGTCATATCAAATATACCTATCAAAATTCTACGACCATGACCTATACCAAAGGTACGAAATCGAACATCAACGTGAGTGCTCCGGGTTCTTACACGGTCTACTGGTACAACGAGGCGCAAGTGTACACCCTCTACTGCAAATGGTGGGGCTACACGGTAGACGCACCGAACACTCGCAAGCAAATCACCCGTATTGCCGGCGAAGTGAGAGAGCCGAAGCAATGGGAAAACATCGATGTCGTAAAACGCTAGTCTTGGCATGAACCCCTGATCTCCGGATCAGGGGTTTTCTCTTGGGGGTGTAATTTCCAAGTGATTGGGGCATCCTAGTCCGGTACATGTGAAACGGGAGGTTGATTTTGATGGCGATGAACCGTTTGAACTTGGAAGGACACCCGAGAACGAGCCTGACCAAAGGCGAGCGCAACCGCATTCGCCGCCGCGGCGATGTGCCGGGCGTGGTCTACGGCAAAGAGCTGGCACCGCAAGCGATATACATAACGCAAGAGTCGTTCAAGCAGCTGCGCGGCCATGGGCGGATGCTGGTGGAGCTGAACCTCGACGGCGACCGCATCTCCGCGATGGTGCATGAAGTGACCCGCGACATTTTGAACAAACAGCCGCTGCACATCGACCTGCACGCGGTCAATCTCGCCGAGCCGATGCACGTCGAGATCCCGATCTTCCTCGACGGGCTGGAGACGGTCGAGAAGAAGAAAAACGGCGTGATCCAGCAGCAGACCCGCGACGTGCTGGTCAAATGCCTGCCGACCGACGTGCCGGAGTTCATCTTGCACAACATCTCGGCGCTCGACATCGGCGACAGCGTCACTTGCGGCGATCTGGCCATGCCGTCCGGCGTGACCTTGCTCTCCCCGGCCGACGAAGTGGTCTGCTCGATCATCGCGGCGAAAAACGCGCCGGCCGACACCGAGATCGAACCGAAAGAGCCGGAACTGGTGCATGACACCGAAGGCAAAGGCAAAGACGCGGCCGACAAAGTGGCCCGTTAAGCTGCGATTTCCAAAAGCCGCCCTTGATCGGGCGGCTTTTTGCGGTAAAATAAGGACAGTTGAGTACTGGGAGGACACCCGCGTGAAACTTTTTATCGGACTGGGCAACCCGGGGCCGAACTACGAACTGACCCGGCATAACATCGGGTTTCTGGCGATCGACCGGCTGGAAGATGAGTTGGGCATCCAGGTGAACAAAAACAAATTCAAGGCGCTGTACGGCGAAGGCAGCTACAAAGGCGAAAAAGTCGTGCTGCTCAAGCCGATGACCTATATGAATCTCTCCGGCGATGCACTGGCACAAGCGATGGCCTGGTACAAGCCGGATCTGGAGGACATCTTCATCATCTATGACGACATGGACACGCCGCTCGGCCGCATGCGTCTGCGCACCAAAGGCAGCGCGGGCGGACACAACGGCATCAAGTCGATCATCCAGCACCTCGGCACGCAGGAGTTCAACCGCATCCGCTTGGGCGTCGGCCGTCCGCATCCGGGCACCGATGTGATCAAGCACGTGCTGACCAACTTCCGCAAAGAAGAGATGGAAGATGTTGAAAAAGTGGTCTTATCGATGAAAAGCGTCATAGATTGTATCCTAGACGAAGGTTTCATGAAAGCGATGAACAAGTTCAACACGAAGTAAGGGCAGGGCGGTAAGTAAAGGGTATGGGAGCTAGCGCCTGTGTGCATACTGATGAGAGTCAATCGTTTTTTTGCGCACAGGGGGTCGAACGCACCATGAAGATCATTTACTACTGCCGTCACTGTCAGAACCGGATCGGCGAAGTGGACGGGAGCCACGCGAACGAAGCCAGACTGGGCTTTGATTCCTTGACGCCCGCTGAAGCCGCCGATATAATTACTTATAATTCAATTGAGAACTCAACTTATGTTAAAACAGTGTGCGAGTACTGTCAGGAAGCCCTGGAGGCACATCCGGAACTAAACCTGCTGTCCAATCCGCTGCAATAGTTACCCAAGCTTCGGGATGCACAATGCCTTGGCGCGTGGCTAAGGCTTTTTTTGCTCTTATTGGTTTTGTTCTTACGGAGGGGATCGAGTGCAATCTTTAGTTCGAATTTTACATTCGGATGGCGATTTTCTGCGCACCGTGCAGAATTGTCAGGACGGCGTCCGTGACCAACTGATCACAGGCCTCACCGGTTCAGCTCAGCATCTCTGGCTTGCCGGGATTCGGGGCTCTTTGGCACGTCCGCTTCTGATCGTCACCCACAGCATGGGCCGCGCCCAGCAGGTGTTCGAAGACCTGCTGGAGCTGCTGCCCGGCGAGGAGATCCGCCTGTTCCCCAACCGGGAAATGGGGTATGCGGATGTGCTCGCCTATTCGCCGGAGCTGGCTTCGTCCCGCCTGTCCGTCTTGGAGTCGCTCGTGCGCGGCGAAAATTTCATCACCATCGCGCCGATCGCGGCACTCCATGAGACGCTGACTTCGCCGCACGAGTTTTTGAAAGCCGGGAAGAAGCTGCAAGTCGGCGACGAGATCGAAATCGACGACCTCGCCGCCCACCTCGCCTATCTCGGCTATGAGCGCGTGGAGATGGTCGAGTCCAAAGGCGAGTTCTCCGTGCGCGGCGGTATCATCGACGTCTTTCCGCTGACCCGAGACGAAGCGGTGCGCATCGAGCTGTTCGACGTGGAAGTCGACTCGATCCGCACGTTCGACCCGGCCGATCAGCGCTCGCAAGGCAAGATCGACAGCGTGTCGTTCTGGCCGATCCGCGAAGTGATCGCACCGCCGGAGCGGATTCAGGCGGCCGGCGTGGAACTGCACAAGCGCCTCGAAGCGCACCTCGCCAAGCTGCAAAACGCCGAGGTGGCCGAAAAGCTGCGCGAAAACATGGGGGCCGACCTCGACCAGATGGAGCAGGGCAACTGGTTTCCCAACCTGCACCGCTATATCGAACTGATCGAGCCGGAGCCGTTCAACCTGCTCCGCTACGTGCGGCAGGACTCGTTGTTCATTTTCGATGAGCCGGGCCGCCTGAAAGAAAGCATCAAAGCGCTGGAAAAAGAGGACTTGGAAAACGTCACCACCCTCCTCGAATACGGCGAAACGCTGCCCGGCCTGGTCGGGGAGAAAAAGCGCAACAGCATTTTCACCGACAAGAGCCGCACCAAGCTGATGTTTTCCCTGTTCACCCGCGCCATCCCGGGGCTGAATCCGCAGGCGATCAACAACGTTGACACCCGTTCGATGCAGAATTTCCACGGGCAGATGAACGTGCTCAAGTCCGAATTGGAACGCTGGGCGAAGCTGTCCTATCAGGTCGTCTTTTTGGCGGCGACCGAAGAGCGGGCCGAGCGGCTGCACCGCGTGCTCGAAGACTACAAGATGCGTGCGGACATCCTGCAGGACTGGGACGGCGAGCGCCGCGGGCCGTTGATCCTGATCGGCAACCTCGCGACCGGCTTTGAGCTGAGCCTGCTGCGCCTCGCCGTGATCACCGAAACGGAAGTCTTCACCAACAAGAAGAAGACCCGCAAGTTGAAGACGCTGTCTGACGCGCAGAAGATCAAGTCCTATCAGGACCTGAAAGTCGGCGATTACGTCGTCCACGTCAACCACGGGATCGGCAAATACATGGGGATCTCGACCAAAGAGATCTTGGGCATTCACAAAGACTACCTGCACATCAAATACAAAGGCAAAGACGAGCTGTTCGTCCCGGTCGAGCAGATCGACCTCGTTCAGAAATACATCGGCCAGGAAGAGAAAGAGCCGAAGATCTACTCGCTCGGCGGCTCGGAGTGGCAGCGCGTCCGCAGCAAAGTGCAGTCGGCCGTGCAGGACATCGCCCAAGACCTGATCAAGCTCTATGCGGAGCGGCAGGCGACGCCGGGGCACAAGTTCACGCTGGACACCCCGTGGCAGCGCGAGTTCGAGGCGATGTTCCCGTACAACGAGACGGACGACCAGGTGCGCTGCATCAAAGAGATCAAGAAAGACATGGAGATGTCCCGCCCGATGGACCGCCTGCTCTGCGGCGATGTCGGCTACGGCAAAACGGAGGTCGCCATCCGCGCCGCCTTCAAGGCGGTGATGGACGGCAAGCAGGTCGCGGTGCTGGTGCCGACGACGATTCTGGCCCAGCAACATTACCAGACGTTCAAAGAGCGCTGTGCCGGCTTCCCGGTCAACGTCGAGCTCGTCTCCCGCTTCCGCACCAAAGGCCAGATCACCGAAGTGACGAAAGGCATCAAAAACGGCTCGGTCGACATCGTGATCGGCACGCATCGCCTGCTGTCGAAAACGATGGAGTTTAAAGACCTCGGGCTGTTGATCATCGACGAAGAGCAGCGCTTTGGCGTTTCGCACAAGGAGAAGCTGAAGCAGTTGCGCACGAACGTCGATGCGTTGACGCTGACGGCGACGCCGATCCCGCGGACGCTGCACATGTCGATGATCGGCGTGCGCGACCTGTCCGTGATCGAGACGCCGCCGGAGAACCGCTTCCCGGTGCAGACGTTTGTCGTCGAGCATCAGGACGGGATCATCCGCGAGGCGATCGAACGGGAGTTGGGGCGCGGCGGGCAGGTGTACTATCTGTTCAATAAGGTCAGCGGGATTCAGGAGATGGCCAATCATCTGAAGCAGCTCGTGCCGGATGCGAAAGTGCTGGTCGGGCACGGGCAGATGGCGGAGGAGGAATTGGAGCGGACGATGCTCGATTTCCTGCAGGGGGAAGCGGATGTGCTGGTGTCGACGACGATCATCGAGACCGGTCTTGACGTGCCGAACGTGAACACGCTGATCGTGCACGATGCTGACCACCTCGGCCTGTCGCAGCTCTATCAGCTGCGCGGGCGCGTCGGGCGTTCCAACCGCATCGCGTACGCTTATTTTACCTACCAGCGCAACAAAGTATTGACCGAAGTGGCGGAGAAGCGTTTGCAGGCTATCAAAGAGTTCACCGAGCTTGGCTCCGGTTTCAAGATCGCCATGCGCGACCTCTCGATCCGCGGCGCCGGCAATCTGCTCGGCGCGCAGCAGCACGGCTTCATCGCGTCGGTCGGTTTCGACCTGTACTCGCAGATGCTGTCCGAGGCGATCGAAGACCTCAAAGAAGGCGTGGAAAAAGTCGAGAAGCTGCCCGACCCGACGGTCGAGCTGTCGGTGGACGCGTACATCCCGACGACGTACATCACCGATGCGATGCAGAAGATCGAGATCTACAAGAAGTTCGTCGCCGCCCGCACCTTGGAAGAGGTGCGCGACTTGGAGGAAGAAGTGGAAGACCGCTTCGGCGACATCCCGGTCGAAGTGCGCAACCTGCTGGCCGTCTCCAGACTCAAGGCGGGCGCGATCGGCTACGGCATGACCGAGATCAAGCAGACCCCGCAAGGCGACGTGATCATCCGCCTGCACGAAGACCAAAACAAGAAGATCGACGGCGAGAAGCTCTTCTCGCTCACCCGCGAATTCCAGAACCGCATGAAGCTGACCGCCCAGCAGCAGATCGTGATCACCCTGAAGGTGAAAGGTCTCAAAGAAGCGGAGCTCTTGCAGATGCTCGAGAAATTCATGAACTGCTACCAGATCGTGCCCAAGCGCGAGCAGGACACGGTGGATCATATGGCGCTGTAATCACCAAAAAAGCAACAGGCAGTCACGCCTGTTGCTTTTTTATAGTATGAATATATTTCTAATAATATATTTTCGTTAATGCATATTGAAAGATAAAAGAATAACAAGTATTCTATATGAGCGAAGAGGATTATTTTACCAAAACAAGAGAGATGATTACTTGTTTGACTCGAAAAAGATTTTGATTGGTGCTATGTGTTCACTGCTTTTTTTAACTGCACCGGCATTTGCTGTTGGAGAGAGACCTGCTGATGTTAAACCAGCTAGCAATCCTTACGTTGCACAGTACTTCCTTGAAAAAGCAAACAAACCAATTCAAAGTGATATAGTTGACCCTGCTGTTGAGGATCAAATTGTAATCGAGGCATTGACTGATTACTATTCGGAAGATGTAAAAGTAGCCAAAATACTTTCCACGTATCAAAAGGATGCATTTTTGTTTAACAAAGCAACTTCTTTGAAGAAAGAGGACAAGATTGATGTTATGCGAACAATTGAAAAGGTCTATAAACTAATTGAAAATAAAAATGATCAACAAATGGTAGTAGGTTTTCTCGAGAGATCATTCGAGAAGTATTAACGACAAGCGAGCAATTACCTTTTTAGAGGGAATTCAAGTACAAGCACCACAGGATATTACGATTAATGCTGTTTATGATGGGTATACGGCAGGTACGTGGGCTTACAATAACTACAATAATTACGATCCCGCTTTTCCTGCTTTTATTGGGACTTTTGGAAGCGATTGTACAAATTTCGTATCTCAAGCAATGTGGCACGGCGGAAAAGCAATGGCAGGGGATTGGTACATCTATAAGAAAAACTCTACCTATCAGTTTCCTAACAGTGCGCCTGAACTAAATTATAGTTGGACATTATCCGACCCGAGCCCTTGGATTAGTGTAAAAGAGTTTAACGCATATTGGAGACCTAAATCGGTTATTCATGCATATAATCATAGCCAATACGTTACTAACCACGCGACTGCTTATCGAAGTTCAATTTTCAAAGGGGATGTTGTAGTCTTTCACCGTGGTGTTGCTGACTTTATAGTTCTTCCGTCTCATGTTATGATCATTTCTGGCTATGATGCGACAAATCAGGATTTTTTGCTTGCGGGCCATTCTAACAACAGACAAGCATTACCCTTATTGTCGGCCATCAGCGGTTATTCGTATATTGAATTCTTTGAAATCCCTTGAAATGGAGATGTATGAAAATGAGGAGTATTATAGCTAAGAGAAAATATTTGCTATTGGCTGTAATACTAGTATTGATGCAGTTTACTCCCATCATGCAACATGCTGAGGCGAGATTTACTGCAACCGTTTATATGGTGATCAAGTATAGTGATAAGCATTGGGAATACAAACGTATGGTGTTTGAAACCCATTTTGGCGAATATATGATCACCTATCAAGATGAAAACGGGAAAGATTTCAGTATCTCAGTTTGGTCAAAACAGTTGCCGTTTGTCGTTACATATGATCCATGGGATCAACCTATGAAAGAAGAAGTGGAATAGATCGTCCCGCGGTGTTTGGTCCCTTCAGAGTAAGTAAGGAATTACTCCTTACTGTTAGACTCGGAGGGGATTTTTCATGACTTGAGAGCGCGACACGGAAGGACTGATGATAGATTTTGCCCAGTATTCGTATTTTCCAGCTGTTCATATCTGAGTTGATCTAGATCACGTACCTTTCATATAAATATAGGTGCAGAAAAGGCTAGGAGCAGCCCGTTTGTAAGCGTTGCATTTGGGCAACGTTTTAGATCTGCTCAGTGATTAGTTTCCTTCTTTTGATCCCTGCAAATACGCTGGTGGTTCGGTGTTACTGCTAAGCTAATTAGTCCACAGATTGACGGAAAATAATGTCCTTAGATAGACGGCAAACATGTCCAAAAACTGTGTTCATGGGATTTTTAGTAATGGCTCTGACGGGAGGAAATGTCCGTTTTTTCGGGATGTTTGCTCAAAAATAACGTTGACGGACTATTTTGTCCATATCGGAACGAAATCGAACACGATTTGGACAGTGTCGACCGACTTTGCCGCAGACTGATCCAACTTCATATACTTATGTGGATGAGCCAAGTTCCCCCCTTCCGTCCCCCTATGGGGGAAACGCAGGGGACTTGTCCCCTGCACCCCAACGCTCGCCGCAGGGCAGACCCAGCAAAGGATTGCTGGGCTTTGAATAGCATGGAAACACGGATACACCAGTCAAGGCTAAATGCACGCTTCGCGGCCTTGACTGGCTTATGTTGGTCATCTTTGCTGACAGATCACGGACATTTTATTCCGTCAATTTATGGACATTATGAATTAGCTAAAACAGTTCGGGCAGAATCTTGATACTGCGTCTCTTATCCTTGCCCAACCTACAGACCAAGTGATGACAATTCCAATATCGGAAAGCAGTCAAAGTTGAAGAATTCGAAATAGAAGGGACCGACCACAGCCATCTGCAAATCGATCATCGAGCAGAAACACTTTTAAGAACCAATCAGGAGGAGACGACTCAGACTGTGCACGCCGATCTGATCCTTTCTTTGTTTTAAGTTGCCGCACCCGATGTGGATGTCGACCACGGAGTTGTCGCTCATCGCTCCAGTGAGGCGGAGTTCGCAGCTTGGCGAGCAGCGATACAATGGGTGGTGCAACAAAATGTACAAATCATCAATATGAGTTTCTCAAGCGGCAGTATTCTGGTGGTGGCAGCGGGCTTACGAAATGGACATATTCCAACTTTGGACCGGAAATCGATTTCTGTGCTCCAAGTGTCTATATAAAAACGGCCGATTCCGGCCACTACAGTGCATATCGGGAAGGCACATCGTATGCAGCAGCGCTGATCTCCGGGATGGCAGCGCGTCTCTTCGAAGAATTTCCAGAGACGAACGGAGATGCAATCAAGCAGAAACTGCAGAACCTTACTCCTGGCAGCCAAACCGATTGGTTATGCGGTGCCGGAATTCCCTCATTTAAAGGAGGAAGATAGCCAATGAGACGCTGGAATCCGATCCTGATTGTGCTTTTTACTTGTTGTTTGTTCCTCATCGGATGTGGGAACAACGCTTTGCCGGATGTTTCGACCGATCTTTCCCAAGAGGCGATCGGCGGATTGAAGATTGGGCAAAGTGTGAACGACGAACAGTTTGTAAAACAATACGGAGAAAAAGACAAGCTGCAGCAAGTCAATGTACAGCATGACCGTGAAGACTTCTACCAGTTGCAAGATGGTGTCGAAGTCGCCGTTGAAAAGGGCGGGGAGAAGATCGTAATGCTGCACCTGTATAAGGAAACCGAATTTTCAACGCAAAAGGGAATACAAGTGGGAGACCCGATCCAAACTGTGTTCAGCGCTTATGGGAATTCGTACTCCAAGATGGACGAAGCAGGGATGCCGGCCATCGCGTATGCAGACCACGCGAACGGCATCTATCTGAAATTTTGGGTGTACGAAGATAAGGTGCACAGCATCTGGTACGGCGTCATCGATCCAGAGTAAACAACAGGCTACTACCAGCCTGTTCTTTTTTTGGCTTCATTTGCAATCCCCTCCACACTGTGCATAAACACTCCAAGCTCGCTCCATACTAACCTCACTTTCCCATCCAAAAGAGAGGAGGCGGCGCTGGAAACACAGGCGGGAACCACAAAGTACCAATGGTAAAATTCACAGTCGGTGGACAAGATAATCCCAACAGAAGATAGCTATCTATAGCAACACATACAGATAGAACCAGATACCTATCCATAACCTTACTACCCTACTTAAAAATCTTCCACGGAAAGAGAGGTCGAATCGAAGAAATGAAAGCAACAGGTATTGTACGCAGAATCGACGATTTGGGCCGTGTCGTTATTCCGAAGGAAATCCGTAGAACGCTCCGCATTCGTGAAGGGGATCCGCTAGAAATATTCGTTGACCGTGACGGGGAAGTCATCCTCAAGAAATACTCGCCGATCGGCGAACTGGGCGATTTCGCCAAGGAATATGCCGAGTCGCTGGCCGAAACGCTGGGCCACATCTGTCTGATCACCGACCGCGATGTGATCATCGCCGTGTCCGGCTCTTCCAAGAAGGACTTCATGGAAAAACCGATCGGTGCCGATGTGGAAAAAGCGATGGATGAGCGCAAGACGATCACCGGCTTCACTCCTGGTGAATACGGCATCACCCGCGACAAAGCGGAAACGTTCTCTGCCCAAGTGACCGCACCGATCATCGCCGGCGGCGACCCGATCGGCACCGTGATCATCCTCTCGCGCGAAGAGAACGTCAAGATGGGCGAGTTGGAAACGAAACTCGCCGAAACGGCCGCCGGCTTCCTCGCGAAGCAAATGGAGCAATAATCCCATAGCCTTATGAAGACTTGGACAGGTTGTTTGCGGCGACCTGTCTTTTTCTTGACCGTGCGAGTCCGCATTTCATCGGCCAAGTTGTCCTAACTCGTCCCCTCCCTTCATACCTTAGAAAGAAATGGTATACTGAGGGAGGAGACGCAGATGACGGAGAAAAACCTGTTCCTGCGCGGGGCTTTGGTGCTGGGACTGGCCGGCATCTTGTCCAAAGTGCTGGGTTCTGTCTATACGATCTTTTTGCAAAACATCATCGGCGACCGCGGCATCGGCCTCTATCAGATGGCTTATCCGATCTATTCGACGCTGCTGATCTTGTCCACGGCCGGCTTTCCGGTCGCCGTTTCCAAATTCGTCGCCGAGCATATCGCGCTCGGCGATTATGCAGGTGCGAAAAAAGTGTTCCGGGTCTCATCCGTCCTGCTCACCGCGTCCGGCATCGTCTGCTTCCTGATCCTCTTCTTTGGCGCCGAGCAATTCGCCGTCTGGTTCGGCGACACCGAGGCGGCCCTCGCGATCAAAGCGATCGCCCCCGCCCTGCTCGTCGTGCCGATCATGAGCGCGATCCGCGGCTACTTCCAAGGCTGGCAGCGGATGGAGCCGACGGCGATCTCACAGGTCACCGAGCAGTTCATTCGCGTCGGCACGATCCTCGCCGCCGCCGTCATCCTGCTGCAATGGGGCTACTCGGCAGCGCACGCCGCAGCTGGCGCCGCTTTTGGCGCTTTCACCGGCGCGGTGTTCGGCTTCCTGATCCTGCTCGTCTACGCGTGGCGCAAACGCGAATTGTTCCGTCACGATATCCGCTTCAAAAACAAAGTTCCGCCGCAGCGGACTTGGGTACATATCAAAAAGCTCTGCTGGTACGCCCTGCCGATCTCGCTTGGCGCGCTCGTCGTCCCGCTGATGAACAACATCGACGTGGTGACGGTCGTCAACCTGCTCAAAGCATGCGGCTACTCGCAACAACAGGCGACGGAGATGTTCGGCCTGCTCACCGGCCGCGCCTTCAAGCTGATGCTGCTCCCGACCACCTTCGCGTCGGCGATCGGCACGGCGCTCCTGCCGGCGATCGCTGCCGCCATCGCTTTGAAAAACAACCGCCTCGTCGCCCACCGCATGGAGTTGGCGATGCGGATGACCGTGCTGGTCGCGCTGCCGTCTGCCGTCGGGCTGGCCCTGCTGGCCGCCCCGGTCGATATCATGCTGTTCAAAAACACCGAAGGCACGCAGGCGATCATCGCCATCGCGGCGGCGACCCTGTTCTCCTCGATTCAGTTGACCACAAGCTCGATCCTGCAAGGGATCGGCATCGTTTACATCCCGGTGCGCAACCTGTTCATCGGCGCGGTCGCCAAGCTCGGCCTGAACTTCCTGCTCGTGCCGGTCTGGGGCATCAACGGCGCGGCGCTGGCGACGGTGGCGTCCTACCTGCTGGCGACAGCGCTCAACCTGTACAGCCTCTACCGCCGCACCGGCGTGGTGTTCGACCTGCGCGCGATGCTGCTTCGCCCGCTGCTCGCCACGTTTTTCATGGCGGTCGCCGCCTACTCCTTCCTGCGGGAACTGTGGCCGTATCTGGCCCAGCAGCTCGACTCGGAGCGGATGGCGGCTGCTGCGGTGGCGCTGGGGGCGATGACAGCGGCGGCGCTGGTCTATACGGTCGCGCTGCTGGTGACCGGCTCGGTGACGCGCCAGGACACGCTGGCGATCCCCAAAGTGGGGCCGAAGCTGACCCTCTTGTTCTCGAAACTTGGATTGATCCGCTAACCAGCGGCAAGGAGTGAATGTGAAAATGGCAAAAGTAACAGTCGTAGGGCTGGGCCCGGGCGCTTGGAGCGGGCTTCCCCTCGGTACGTATCGCATGTTAGAAGAGCAGCAGCAAGGCGGCGGTGCGATCTATTTCCGCACCGAACGCCATCCGGTCGTCGACGATCTCCGTCAGCAGGGGATCGTCTTTGCTGTGCTTGACCACTTTTATGAGCAAGCGGAAAATTTCACAGACGTGTACCAGAGCATCACCGAGTTCCTTTTAAAAGAAGCTCTGGAAAAAGAGCACATCATCTACGCCGTCCCGGGCCATCCCGGCGTGGCGGAGACGACCGTGCAGAACCTGCGCCGCCAAGGGAAAGCGGCCGGCGTGGAGATCGTGATCGGCCCCGGCCATTCCTTCCTCGATGACCTGCTCGTCGCCGTCGGCGTCGACCCGGCCGACGGGATGCTGCTGCTCGACGGGACAAGCCTCTTGCCCCGCCAGCTCAACCCGAGCCTGCACACGGTGATCATGCAGGTTTACTCGCCGGACGTCGCGTCCGACATCAAGTTGACCCTGATGGAGCAGTACGGCGACGAATACGAAGTGACGGTCGTCCGCGCCATCGGCGTGCCCGGCGAGGAAAGAGTCGTCACCGTGCCGCTCTATGAGCTCGACCGGTTGGATTTTATCGACCACCTCACTTCCCTGTTCGTGCCGAAGACGGAGGAAGCGGCGATCGTCAATCGCCAGATGTGGAAGTTCGTCGAGATCATCAAAGACTTGCGCGACCCGGACACCGGCTGCCCGTGGGATCTCAAGCAGACGCACCAGTCCCTGCGCAAATACCTGCTCGAAGAAGCGTACGAAGCGGCCGACGCGATCGATGAAGACGATCCGTACGCGTTGGCCGACGAGCTCGGCGACGTGCTGTTGCAGATCGTCCTGCACGCGCAGATCGGCGCGGAAGAAGGGACGTTTGACATCTACGAAGTGATCCGCTCCGTGTCGGACAAGATGATCCGCCGCCACCCGCACGTCTTCGGCGGCGGGAAGGAAGCGGACACCGCCGAAGAGGTCGTCGCGAACTGGGCGGAGATCAAAGCGCAGGAGAAGGAGGAAAAAGGGCTGGTGCCGCAGTCGCTGCTCGACGACGTGCCCCGCGGGCTGCCTGCCGTCACCGCCGCCCTCAACCTGCAGAAGAAAGCCGCCCAAGCCGGATTCGACTGGGATGACATCGCCGATGTATACGCGAAGGTAAAAGAAGAAATAAATGAATTACAAGAGACCACAGACAAATCTGACGAATTTGGCGATTTGCTGTTTGCGATGATCAATGTGGCGCGTTTCTTAGACGTCGATCCGGAAACGGCGCTCGCCGGCACCAACCGGAAGTTCCGCGACCGCTTCCAGTACATCGAAGCGCGGCTGCGCGAACAGGGCAAGACCCCGGAGCAGAGCACGCTGGAGGAGATGGACCGCCTGTGGAACGAAGCCAAGCGGGGCTAACCACCCCGGCATTTCGGCAAATTTAAGCTCGGTTGCAGGAATTTTGCAAAGCCAGCACGAAATACCACTTGGAATTTATAACCCAAAACACCATTGGCTTTTGGAAAGGGGCACATTTTCACTATGAACAAAGTTGAACTGATCACCGCAGTTGCTGAAAAATCCGGCCTGAAAAAGAAGGATGCAGAACTCGCGGTTAACAGCTTTTTGGAAACCATCGAAGAAGCGCTGGCAACTGGCGACAAAGTACAATTGATCGGCTTTGGCACTTTTGAAACCCGCAAGCGCGCAGCTCGCTCCGGCCGCAACCCGAAGACCGGCGCTGAGATCACCATTCCGGAATCGGTTGTGCCGGCATTCAAACCGGGCAACAAGCTGAAAGAAGCGACGAAGTAATTCATGCGCCTTGATAAATTCCTCAAAGTGTCCCGCCTGATCAAGCGGCGCACCCTGGCCAAGGAAGTCTGCGACCAGGGACGCATCTCGATCAACGGACGCCCGGCCAAAGCCAGCACCTCCGTCACGGTGGGTGATGTGCTGACCGTCACGTTCGGCCAGAAGATCGTGGAAGCGCGCGTCGAGGTGTTGCAGGAATCTGCAAAGAAGGACTTGGCGGCTCAAATGTATACGATCCTTTCCGAAACGAAACGTTCGGGCGAGCCCGACCTGGACGATGACGACGAAGAGGATGAAGCGTAGCAATACGTGCGTGAGCAGCAGGCAAGAACAGAGAAGCACCGGATTCGATTTTTCGAGTCCGGTGCTTTTTATTTTGTATTAGGCGGACGACCCTCCGCATAGATTGTACCAAAGGAATCATGAGGAGGAACAATCGATGCCTGATGAACGTTTGCGCAACAAGAATTACCCGCAGCATGAAGTCATCCTCCGCAACCGGCAGAACCTTGAGGTGACCGGCGTGCTCAACGTCGAGAGCTTTGATGCTCAGGAGTTCGTCCTGAAGACGCAGTACGGCTTCCTGGCCATTCGCGGAGAAAATTTGCACATCAAGACGCTGAACCTGGAAAACGGGATCGTGGCGATTGAAGGCTTGATTTTAGACATGGGGTACTTCGACGAAGGGATGACAGCCGGTGAGAAGGCAAAAGGCTTTTTCAGCAAACTCTTCCGGTAGGGAGACGGGAAAGGGGGGACTGAGATGAGCCTGCAGATGCAGTATCTCACCATAATGGCGATGAGTATAAGCGGCGCCGTGCTCGGTGCCGTTTATGATGTCTACCGGACGATCCTGCAAGAGTGGAAATACCTGCGCTGGCTGGGCCCGCTGCTCGACTTTGCCTTTTGGATCTTCGCGCTCCTGCTCGTGCTCTGGGCGCTGCACGGCGCCAACCACGCCGACGTCAGGCTGTACGTGTTTGTTTTGCTTGGCATCGGACTGGTGCTTTATCGGCTGCTCCTGCGTAAACTGGTGGTGGGCAGCACTGTCAGAATGGTGTTGGCGATTACGTACTGTATGAAAATGGTGTATCGCCTCTTCCTGCTGCTGATCGTAAGCCCGCTCGTTTGGCTTGGGACCGCGCTGCTCGGTCTGCTCCGGATCATCGACCGGCTGGCGCAATTTATCGAGCGCCTGATCCTCTGGCCGTTTCAGCCGCTCTTGCGCATGGTCGCCTGGCTTGGGCGCACACTATACGGATGGACGATCCGGCCGCTGATCGAGCCTGTGCTGAAGCCGCTGCGCA
This sequence comes from Tumebacillus sp. BK434, assembly GCF_004340785.1. Lineage (NCBI taxonomy): Bacteria > Bacillati > Bacillota > Bacilli > Caryophanales > Alicyclobacillaceae > Tumebacillus > Tumebacillus sp. BK434. The sequence continues at coordinate 95,640 of NZ_SLXS01000008.1, forward strand.
AAAAAGTCGGCCAGTGGCTGGCTCCGGTTCGAAAATTTAGCGCGGCCGCACGCAGGAAATGGAAAGGATTTCTGCGTGGCGTGGCGAATTGGTTAGTCGACAAAGATGAGGACGAAAGCGACAAGACCAAACCGCCAAAAGGCTGATCGAACAGGAGGAGAACACGATGAACAAATCGGCTCGCAACAAAGTCCTGCCTTTGCAGCAGGAACCCGAGCGGAAGAAGAAGCCCTCTCCCCGGAGCAAACGAAAGTGGAACATCCGCAATCTGTTCCTGTTTGCGTTTCTGACCTGGGCCGGCTACGTGTTCTTTTTCGTGCAGGCGCCTGATATCGACCGTCTGAAGCAGGAACAGCAGAAGCTGGGCACGGAAATCCAGCAGATGAAAGTGACCAATCAGGATCTGAAGGCGAAGATCGAACAGCTGAACGATCCCGATTACATCGCAGAGCTGGCCCGCAAGAAGTACCTGATGGTTAAAGATGGAGAAACCCTGTTTGTGCAGCCGAAACAGTAAACTTCTCCCTTCTTGATATATTGGGGTTCTCTCGTTATAATTTTAGTTGGAAACTTGTGTTCACCCTTAAGGAGGAGCTTTCTCTAACATGGCCATTGAATTGGGCAGCAAACTGGAAGGGAAAGTAACAGGCATCACCAATTTTGGTGCATTCGTGTTACTGCCCGGCAACGTTACAGGTCTCGTGCACATCTCCGAGATTGCCGACACCTACGTAAAAGACATCAACGATCATCTGAAAGTCAACGATGAAGTGACCGTCAAAGTCATCAACGTCGACAAAGACGGCAAGATTGGCCTTTCGATCCGCCAGGCGAAAGAGCCGCAGCCCGGCCAGGCAGCACCTGGACCGAAGCGCGACTTCAACCGCGGCGGCGATCGTCCTCCTCGTCCCGACCGTCCGCATGGTGGCGGCGGTGACAGACCGCGTGGCGGCGGAAACCGCGGCGGTGGTCGTCAACAGGGCGGCGGCGGCCGGTTGAACTTTGAAGATAAGGTAGCTCGTTTCATGAAAGAGAGTGAAGACCGTCTGTCGGCACTCAAGCGTCATGAATCGAAGCGCGGCGGCCGTGGCGGCCGACGCAGCTAACGATCGCGTACAACAACAACGGCATCTCCGCCTGCTGGAGATGCCTTTTGTTCTGTGCGAGCCGGCAACCGGCATTGGAAAATTTTTGTTCACCGGAAATACATAAAGTTCCCCGTTTTGACACAACATGTAGTTGTTCATTATAATAAAATAGACTGTGGAACGGTCTCTTCTATTGGTATACCTTTTGGTATCGTTGTTTTCATCATCTGAAGTTAAGAGGTGACAGTTATGATGTTGTTCGAAGGAATGACGCTCCATCCGTATTCCATCGCGTTTGTCTTCCTGATCTTCGCTTTGCTGAGCGTGTTCACCATGGTCTCGATGATCAAGCAGCGCAAAATGGGCCTCGCAGGGTTTATGTTCATCTCTGTTGTCGTCATGGTAGCGTCTGCTGTGATTTCGTCCCAAGTTTCGCCGTCCTAATCGGGCGGGTGCCGGGGCATCCGAAAAAACCTTCTCCGCATGAGAGGGTTTTTTTATTTTTACTTATTTTCCGAATAGTTTTATTTTAGTAAAGCCGTTCACATCTCCCTCCGTTCGACATATGGTATATCGTCAGCCGGTCAGCCGGCAAGTTATGGGGGGGAAAAGAAGTGGGTTTTAATCTGAACGACATTCAAGAGTACAACCTCGAGAAATGTCACGAACTGCGCATCAAAGAAATCGAGAAGTATTGGTCGCGTTTTGGTTATTGGCTCGCACACGTCGCGAAATTCAATAAAACCAAGTAAAGCAGTGCCACTCCAAGCGCCAAAAAGCCATCCCGGCCTGCGGGATGGCTTTTTGGCGCTGAGGGAGCTTTTACTTGGCTTTTCGGCTATACTTGGAGTACATCCACCAGATCGTCGAGCCGCCCAGTGCAGCGACGGCGAGGGCGATGCCGATATAGGACCAAACGATATCTGCAGGCACAGGTTCCGCCTCCTTATGTTCTCTTTGCGGGTAGTATGCCCAAGTTTTTTGAGCACCCCCTTTTACCTTGTGCAATTTTTGTGCTATAATCGGTCTTGCTCTCTGTATTCGGATGAATATTCTTCCTGTTGGTGGCTAGACTAGAGTATTGGACTCGCTCCCTGCAGGATGTGCTGAATTTGTACATACATGAAGTGTTAGAAACGTGAAACGGAAAGGAAGTGCTGGCCTTGTCCGAACAAGCATTGCAACTCAACCCGCAGCAAATTGCGGAGCTGTCTCTTGTAGACCTGGCGTACCAAGTACTGCGCACCACCAACAAGCCGTACCATTTTCGCGATCTGATGGCGGAGCTGGCGCGTCTGAAAGGTCTCACCGAGGAGCAGGTGAACGAAGTGATCGCCCGCCTCTACACCGAGATCAACATCGACGGCCGCTTTGTTTGCATCGGCGCTAACGTGTGGGGTCTGAAGCGCTGGTACCCGACCGATAAAGCCGCTCCGGAGAAAGCTGCGACCGGCAAGAAGTTCGTCCGCAAAGACATGGACGAAGACGACGACTTCTACGATGATGAAGACGATTCGTTCGAAGAGGAGATCGACGAGGACGACGCGTTTGGCGACTATGCCGAAGACGAAGACGACCTCGATGCGGTCGCAGAAGACGGCGATGAGGAAGAAGCCGCTGACGAAGACTTCGAAGACGAAGAGCTCGAAGAGACGGACGAAGAGGAAGACCTCGATTCGTACGAAGAAGAAGAAGACGATTTTTAATCCGTCCGATATAACGAACAAAGCCGCGAACCTGAAAAGGGCGCGGCTCTTTTTGCTGATCCTCTATTGACAACTGGGAAACGGAAGGCTAAGATACTAAAGGTATTTTAGGAAACGGATTGCAGAAACTATTTCTAACCACGCAGTACATAGGGGGCACAGCAAGGCATGGCTAAGTACATTTTTGTCACAGGCGGCGTTGTATCTTCGTTAGGCAAGGGGATCACGGCAGCGTCGCTCGGCCGTCTTTTGAAAAATCGGGGTCTGAAAGTCACGATCCAGAAGTTTGACCCGTACATCAACATCGACCCGGGCACGATGAGCCCGTATCAGCACGGCGAAGTGTTTGTCACCGACGACGGGGCGGAAACGGACCTCGACCTCGGCCACTACGAGCGCTTCATCGACATCAACCTGTCGAAGAACAACAACATCACGACCGGGAAAGTGTACTCTTCGGTCATCGCCAAGGAGCGCCGCGGCGACTATCTCGGCGGTACCGTGCAGGTCATTCCGCACATCACCAACGAGATCAAAGAGCGCGTGTTCCGCACGGCGAAAGACACCTCAGCCGATGTGGTGATCACCGAGATCGGCGGCACGGTCGGCGACATCGAGTCCCTGCCGTTCCTCGAAGCGATCCGCCAGATCAAGTCGGATGTCGGCCGTGACAACGTGATGTACATCCACGTCACGCTGATGCCGTACCTCGGCAAAGCGGGCGAGATGAAGACCAAGCCGACACAGCACTCGGTCAAAGAACTGCGCTCGATCGGGATCACGCCGAACATCATCGTCTGCCGCACGACGATGCCGCTGTCGCTCGACGTGAAGAAAAAGATCGCCCTGTTCTGCGACACCGACCCGGATGCGGTCATCGAGTCCCGCGATGCGGATACGCTCTATGATCTGCCGCTGATGTTCCAGGAAGAAGGCCTCGACGATCTCGTCGTTCGCCATTTCGGCTTCCAGACCCCGCCGGCCGACATGACCGAATGGATTCAGCTGGTCAACAAAGTCAAGAACCTGCAGCACACGACGAAGATCGCTCTCGTCGGCAAATACGTGGCGCTGCGCGACGCTTACATCTCGGTGGCGGAAGCGCTGCACCACGCCGGTTTTGCTGCCGATTCGAACATCGACATCGACTGGATTCCGGCGGAGGAAGTCACCGCTGAGAACGTGGACGAGCTGCTCGGCAGCGCGGACGGCATCCTCGTGCCGGGCGGATTCGGCGACCGGGGCGTGGAAGGCAAGATCATTGCGACCCGCTATGCCCGCGAGAAGCAGATCCCGTTCCTCGGCATCTGCCTCGGCATGCAGGTGGCCTGCATCGAGTATGCGCGCGGCGTGCTCGGCTATGAAGATGCCAACTCCAGCGAGATCAACGAGCTGACCGAGCATCCGGTCATCGACCTGCTGCCGGAGCAAAAGGACATCGAGGATCTCGGCGGCACGCTGCGCCTCGGCCTGTATCCGTGCAAATTGGAGCCGGGCACGAAAGCATACGCAGCGTACGGCGAGTCGCTGATCTACGAGCGCCATCGCCACCGCTACGAGTTCAACAACGAGTACCGCGAAGAGATGAAGCAGCAAGGCTTCCTCTTCTCCGGCACCTCGCCGGACGGCCGTCTGGTCGAGATCGTCGAGCTGCAGGATCATCCGTGGTTCGTCGCGTCGCAGTTCCACCCGGAATTCACCTCGCGCCCGAACCGTCCGCAGCCCTTGTTCCGCGACTTTGTCCGCGCGGCGCTCGAACTGCATCACAACCGATAAAACGAACGGACTGGAAGAAAAAGAGCCGGTCTCCTGGATCTCAGGAGACCGGCTCTTTCATTTGGTGCCGCAGGGTCACGAGCAGTGTCGGACTTTGCGGCTGAGTGCCGACCCCCAGATAGGACGGCGCTGTGAGCGGGCTGACAGCTTGGTGCACCGTTTCCGGCTCTACCAGCTGCTGCTTCATCGTGAAGCGCATAAGAAATGCGGGCATTTGCATTGGCGTTCCGTTCCCCCTACCCCTGTTGAAACGTGCTTTCCTTTGCGAAACACCGGCTCTTTCGGCAGCCCGGCTGCCATCGTGAGGAGGACCCCACATCGTCCTCACCTAAGGCCCGAAGCTTTGTGTCCCATGCTTTCACATGGTTTACCTTTGACACTTGGCGGTACTACCGTTACAGATTATGGAGATCGGCATTCCGATAGACCAAAAGAAGCAAAAAAACCGCTCCTTTTTGCCCAGAGCAAAGACAGGCAAAATGAAACGGTTCTGCATCAATCGCCGGAAGCTTGGATGGCTTTCCAGCGGGCATATTCGATAAATTCCTGAAATTGCTCTTTGGTCAAGCCGCTCGCCGCCGCCTGCTGAGTCAATTGCAGCCAGCCGAGATCGAGCTGTTTGACCAGCTCCACCATCTCCGGCGCCAGCTCGCTGGCCAGCATCTCGGCGGTGGTGTAGCTTTTATCTAAAAAGAACTCGGTCGGCACTTCCAGCACCAACGCGATCTTGTCAATAAACTGGATCGATGGATTGTCACGGACACCGCGCTCGATGTCGCTCAGGTAGCTCTTCGCACAATCGGCACGCTGGGCCAACTCGCCAAGGCTCATCCCCTTCTCTTTCCGAAGCTGTCGTATCTTCGCCCCGAGCAATGGTCTCCCTCCTTCTCTTCCTGCAACTCTATTTTTGCCACTCTTTCCATTTTAGCAAACCTGCACGCGAACGGTAAATATGTATGACTAGTAGTATCCTATGTCGGGTTCTATAAGTATAGTCCAGCGACGTTAATTAAATCCTTAAGAATCAGGGGTAGTTTGTTCGATATAACGTTTCGAACTACGCATAATCGCGAGAATAGCGTCGATATATAGGTCTTTGTTCGTTATATAGGTCATAAGGTAGTCGTGTAAGACGACAGCGAGGCTGAGAGATGAAGGGGGGTGAACGTCATCGAGTCGATGTCTAGAGAAGAAACGCGTTTGAAACGCGGCAGGCGTCAGCGCAAAGAGCGGCGCCAACAGTGGGGGCTCCTCACCGTTACCGCGCTGACCGCATTTTCGACGACGATCCTCGTCGGGCATGAAAATACGCGGGTGACCCATTCGCTGTTCGCCGCAGAAGTCGCCAACGCTTCGACCGTCGGCGCTGCTGCCGATTTTTGCGCGGAAGAGAGGCACCGCAACGGCGACAAGCACAAGCCGCACCCGCCCGGGAACGGATATGGACACTGCAAGCCGCATGACAACAACGGCGGAGGCAATGGCAACGGCAGTTCGGTCACGGAAGAGATTCCCGTCCCGCAGCCGGAAGAGAGCAGCTCGCCGGCACAGCAATCCTCGATGTCGGCACCTGCTGACGTGCTGCTGCAACACTCCACACCGCCTCCTGCTCTGGCTTAATCACACTCAAGGAGGACTGTTATGAAAAAGGCAATGAACATCACAGGGAAAATCATCTCCGGCTTCCTGATCGTCGTGCTCTGCTGCAACCTGTATTTTGTGCTCTCTTCGAAGATTACCGGGGGCGAACCGAAAGTGTTCGGCCACACGCTGATGAAAGTGCTCTCCGGCTCGATGAGCCCGGTGTTTGAGACGGGAGATCTGATCGCCGTCAAACCGGGCGACTTGCAAACGAAATACAACGTCGGCGACGTGATCACCTTCCGTTCGACCGAAAACGCTTCGGTCATCATCACCCACCGCATTCTCGAAGTGAAGACCGAGGACAGCTTCCCGGTCTATGTGACCAAAGGTGACGCCAACGCAGCGGCCGATCCAGACCCGGTGCGCCAGGCGCAAGTGATCGGTATCTACGCCAACTTCCACATTCCGCTGCTCGGTCAGTTTTTCGACTGGGTGACATCGAAACTGGGCCTTGCCATCATGCTGATCATTCCCGGTCTCCTGTTGATCGCCGGTCCGATCGTCGCCCTGGTCCGCGAGCTGATGAAAAAGGAGCCGGAACAAAAGCTGGAGTCACAGGTCGCCGCAGCTGTCGAAACGGAAGCGGAACGCACAACATCGAACGCGTAAATCGTTTTCTCCGTCTGCAACAAGGGGTAGGGGGATAGCGCCTTCGCTGACAGATAGGGAAACCAACCATATATCGCTGTCTATATAAAGGAGGAAGTAATTCATGAAAAAGAAGATCGCATTGGCCATGGTCACCACCGCACTGGGGGCAACGCTGGTCGGCGCAGGCTCCTTCGCGCTGTTCACCGCGGAGACCACAAATACCGGCAACAACTTCACCGCCGGTACTTTGACCCTGCAAGACCTGTCCGGCGGCCCGATCGCTTCACAAGCGGTCAACTTCGGCAACCTGGCTCCCGGCGACAACGGCGTGGTGAAGATGACGGTGAAAAACAACGGCTCGCTCGATGCCTGGGTACGGATCAACCAGACCGCTTCCAACGCTTCCCGCACCGGTGATCTGTTCGGCGGCGCAACGCCGCTGCAACTCATTTGGGATGCAAAAGTCGTCAAAGTTCCGGCCGGCGGCACCACCACGTTCGACGTCGGCTACCTCTTCCCGCTGGCGGCCGACAACTCTTACCAAGGCGACACCGGTTCGTTCCATGTTGTCGTGCAGGCGGTGCAAGCGCGCAACAACACCAACGCGGCGAACAACGGCCCGATCGCTTGGAACTAAGCATGACCTATTTCCTGCTTGATACGCAATGGAGAGGAGCCTGCAGCACATGAAAAAGAAAAGATTGGCGATGCTCGCCCTGTCTGGCGTCATCGCAACATCACTTGTGGTCGGCGGTGCGACCTACGCGCTGTTCACCGCTTCTGTCACCAATGAAAACAACGTGCAGGCCGGGACGGTGATCATCACGTCGCATCGCGATGATGTCCCGAACGTGGGGCCGATGTTCTATACGAAATCGGTCGCCGGCCAAGTCGGCGCGATGCCGACCGGCGAGTGGGCGCCGGGCGACAAGCACACCCGCGGCCTGTTCCTCGAAAACACGGGGACGCTGGGCGCGAAGCTGAGAACGCTGACCGTCCTGCCGACCAACTCCGCTTCGCTGCCGGTCACGGCCGCCTCGACCGGCGCCGACCTGCAGGCGTACAATGACGCGATCCTGTTCGCCAAACAGTCGCGCGTGAAGATCTGGGAAGTGAAAGAATACGACCCGACCCGCGGTCTCGTTCCGTTCACCCGCATGGACGGCACCGACATGGACCTCGTGATGGACATCATCAACGAAGGGTACAAAATCTGGCGTGACGCCAACCCGGCGGCCGACCTTGAACGCCAGGAAGAGGTGGCGCGCCTGCTCAACGCGGTCAACGCCTACCTGATGGAACAGCTGAACGACCGCAGCGGCAGCGGGAACACCCGCCTGTTCAACGTCGTCAAAATGTACGACCAGCCGCTGATCAACTTCGTCAACATGCCGTTTAACGCAGATCCGTTTACCATCCGGCTGCAGCCGCAGGAAGCGACCCTGCTGGCGTACACGGTGGAGATGGGCTTGCGTCCGCCAGCAGGTTCGGGTATCGACCCCAACTCGTTCCAGGGCAAATCGGTCTTCTTCACCTTTGGCTCCAAGTGGGAGCAGTCCGCCCACAACTAACCGGCAGTGAAGTTCCCCACCCCCGTTTTCGATAACGGCTGAGACTGCGGCAGGAAGTTGTCGCAGTCTCAAGTCGTGCCAGAGGCGGGAAAGGGGGCGGAGGAGGTGAAGGAGACGTGAGGAGCAGGAATCTGCGCAAGCTGCAGTTCGTGGCCGGGTTGGTGCTGCTCGTGGCGATGCTGCTCGCCGGCGGGACGTTCGCTTTGGCGAGCTTGTCCCAAGCGGCGGACGTGCCGGTGCGGGAGATGGGGACGCTGGCGGTCGACGTGTCGGCCGGGCCGATTTTTGCCGGGGCGCAGCTGGTCGGCAATCTGGCGCCGGGCGATGGGGAAAAAGGGGCGCTGACCGTCAAAAACACAGGCGTGCACGAGGTGCGCGTCTATCTCCGCCACGAGCTGGAAGGGGCGATGTTTCAGCGTTTTGCCGGGGATGACCATCCGCTGCAAGTCTCGTATGCGATCCAGGTTCACAATCGATTCGGGCTGCCGGTCGGCGCGAAGATCGAAGTGCCGGTCTTTTCGGCCGATCAGACGTCGCCGAGCTTTCTGCTGCAGCGCAATCAATATGCGGAGATCATCTATACCTATGCCATGCCGATCGATGCAGGCAACAGCTATCAAGGTGCAACAGGGCAGATGGACGTGACGGTGTTCACCCGCGCCATCGAAGATCCGCCGCCGACGTGTGAGCAGCTAGGAAATTGCCCGCCGCCGACGTGTGAAGAGCTAGGAAATTGCCCGCCGCCGACGTGTGAAGAGCTAGGAAATTGCCCGCCGCCGACGTGTGAAGAGCTAGGAAATTGCCCGCCGCCGACGTGCGAGCAGCTAGGAAATTGCCCGCCGCCGACTTGTGAAGAACTGGGCAACTGCCCGCCGCCGACGTGTGAAGAGCTGGGCAATTGCCCGCCTCCAACCTGCGAGGAGCTGGGCAACTGTCCGCCTGCTCCTACGGACCCTGAGCCGGAACCGCCGCAAGGTCCTCCATCACCAGGCCAGATCCCCGGTGGCACCGATCCGGAGACCGGGGTAGCGGTGATTGGGACGGCGCTGCAGGGCGCGGCCATGCTGCTCGCGGGCGGCCTGCTGATCGTGCTGGCAAGACGCAAGAGGAAGCAGTAGATGCGGAGGCAGCGCATCCTCACCATCTGCGGCATCGTCTTGCTGCTGGCCGGCGTGATCTGGACGCTCCGCATCCCGTACTATTTTCACCGTTCGGACGCGGTCGGCGGCGACCTGCTGGAACAGGCCCGGGCGGTCGTCTCCACCGCGCCGAAAGAAGTCCCGCAAACGGCGCCGCAAGACGCCGCCGCCCTGCAGCCGCCCGCTCGCGCACCACAAGCGGAGCCAACCGCACCGTTTGGCGTTCTGCAGATCCCCGCCCTGAAGCTGCAGGCGCCGATCGTCGCAGGCACTGCGGAGCGGCAGATCTCCGTCGCGGTCGGCCACTTCACCGGCAGCGCAGCGCCGGGCACGTCCGGGACCGCTCTGCTCGCCGCGCACAATGCCACGTGGTTTCGCCACCTTGACCGCCTGCAGCGCGGCGACACCGTGCTCGTCTCCACCGCGGACGGCACATACAGCTATGAAGTGACCGAAGCGCGGATCGTGCATGTCGACGACGGCGTGACGAAGACCCGCGGACCCGGCCTGGTGCTGGAAAGCTGCTATCCGCTCGACGCGCTGCGCCAGACCGACTATCGCTATCTCGTCTACGCCACCGCAAAAAAGCCGGGAGCATGAGCTCCCGGCTTTCTGTTTGCGCAAGAATTACTTGTTCTCCAGGTCGGTGCGGATGTCGCGGCCGTCCGGAGCGATGTTCAGTTGTTTGCCTTCTGCATGCAGCGCTTTGATTTCTGCGATCCAAGCGTCGAGCAGCACGTCGCCCAACTGCCAGTCCTTCACTTCGCCGAATACGACGTAGCCGTCGCCGGTGCCGGTTGCCATGAAGTCGTTGGTGGTGACTTTAAAGGTGCGGTCGGTGTTGTATTTGCCGTCCACGTAGACCGGAGTGCCGTCGAGCAGGGTGATCTTGGTCACCATGTCGCCTTTCGCACGGGTGCCGTCCCATTCTACGTTCAGGCCGGACCATTGGGTCGCGATCACACCGGAGTATTTGTCCGGTACGTCAACGGCGCGCTTGACTTGCTCAGCGGTCATCACGCCGGTCATGTTGGTGTTGCCAAACGGCAGCACAGCGAACATTTCGCCGTAGGTCATCTCGCCTGCTTCCACATCGGCACGGATGCCGCCTGCGTTGGTGAAGGCGACGTCAGCGCCGGTCGATTTGCGCATTGCGTCGGTGATCGTCATGCCGAGCGCGGTCACGCCGTCGCGGTCTTGGTTGCCGTTTTTCGCCATGCGGAACGATTTGCGGGACAGGTTGGTCGCGGTCACGCCTTGCACTTCCGCTTCCTTCACTTTCACTTGGTCTTTGTAGCCCTTGACGATCGCTTTGACTTCTGCGTCGCCGGTGGTCAGGTTGGTGTACGTTTCAAGCAGGCCGGCGTTGGAGGACACGACGTCTTTGGTGGTCTTGTCCACGAACAGCTGGATGTGGCCGAGCGCCCAAGTCCACTGGGAAGCTTCCACCACCGGAATGCCGTTGACGATGCCAGCTACGCGCTGGTGGGAGTGGCCGCCGACGATCGCGTCGATCGCGCCGTTGCCGGTGCCGTTCGCGAGGTCGACCAGTTCGCCCACGATCTCTTTCGTCGCTGCTGCTTGCTCGCCCGGCAGGTGAGAGGTGACGACGATCACGTCGACGCCTTTTGCTTTCAGCTCAGCCGACAGTTGTTTCGCGATCGGAGCCGGGTCCGGGAAGGACAGGCCGGTGATGTTGGTCGACTTGGTGGTCGTTGCGGTCTGCGGGGTGGAGAAGCCGATCACGCCGACTTTCACGCCGCCTTTGTCGAGGATCACGTACGGCTTGGTCCAGTCGACCAGCTTGCCGGTCGCATCATCGATCACGTTCGCCGAGATGATCGGAACCTTGGAGTTGTTGATGTTGTTGATCAGCACGTCGCGGCCGAAGTCGAACTCGTGGTTGCCGATCGCCATCGCGTCATACTTGATGTCTTCCATCGACTTGATGACCGATTCGCCGTTGAACAGGTTGGAGATCAAAGTGCCTTGCCAAGCGTCGCCGCCGTCGACGACGATCGTGCCTTTCGGGTTGACGGAGCGGAAGTCGTTGACGATGCCGCCGATCGTTTCCATGCCGCCTTGGTCTTTTTGCTTGTTCTTGTCAAACTGCACTTCGATGTTGCCGTGGATGTCGTTGGTGGACAGGATGTCCAGCACGTCGAACAGCAGGTATTTGAGCGCTTTTGCCGCTTCGCCGCGGGTCATCGGTTCGGTCGGGTTGAAGTTGCCTTCCGCGTTCGGAGCGAACACGCCGGCGATGGTGGTTTGCGCCACGAACGGTTTTGCCCAGTTGGCGACATTGTCTTTATCTTTGAAATAGTTGAGGACGTTTTGGTTGACGGTCGGAATCTTGCCGCCGTTCATCGAGGCGCCGATGATCACCGCCATCTCTTGGCGGGTCACGGTGCGGTTCGGTTCGAACTTGCCGTTGCCAACGCCGGAGATCAGACCTGCAGCCACTGCGTTTTCAACGATCTGGGACTGCCATTGAGCGAGGTCGTTAAAGGAAGACTTTTTCACTTTCACGTTTTGCAGGGCGAGCGCTTTGTTGATCATCGCGACCAGCTCGGCACGGGTGACATATTTTTCTGCTTTCAGATCGGTGGTGCCCGGATAGCCGACGATTGCACCTTTCATTTGAGCGAGTTGGATGTCAGATTTTGCAGCCGGTGCTGCGGTGGTGACAGCTTCTTCTGCCATCACTTGCGGAGCAGCCAGAGTTGCGAACAGCGATGCGACAACAGCCATCGCGCCAAACTTAAATGTATTCTTCTTCATAGCGAAATGTGTCCCCCTAATCTAGTTAAGAAGATGATAATCTGTCATCATTATACTAGATTAGGATGCATAATTGTTAGGTTTTTCGAATGATTTTTGTAAACTTTGATTTACGATAGTAAAAACTTCCAACAGGCCGGGCCAACCCGTGCCTTTTCTTGACATTGATTGCTTGCGATCCCTATAATAAAAAGAATGTACAAAGGTTGGCAGATCGCTGATTAGGAGGGGTTAGCAGTGTCCATTAACATTACTTTGCCGGATGGAAGCGTGCGTTCTTACGAGGGCGGACAAGTCACACCGGCAGAGGTGGCTGCAAGTATCGGCAAAGGGCTTGCCAAGGCAGCTCTTGCCGCAAAAGTTGACGGTCGCCTCGTCGATCTTTCGCATCCGATCAAACAAGATGCAGAGATCGCGATCGTGACCTGGGATTCGGCAGAAGGTCATGAGGTGTTTTGGCACACCTCGACACACATCATGGCACAAGCGGTGAAACGCCTGTTCCCGGATGCGCAGCTGACTGTTGGCCCGACGCTTGACGAAGGCTATTTCTACGATATCGACACCCCGCGCACGCTGACGCCGGAAGATGTGGAGAAGATCGAAGCGGAGATGAAGAAGATCGTCGACGCCGACTTCCCGATCGAGCGCAAAGAGCTGTCCCGCGAGGATGCGATCACCTATTTCACATCGATCGGCGAACTTTATAAGGTAGAGATCATCAAAGATCTGCCGGAAGACGAAGTGATCTCCGCCTACACCCAAGGCGAGTTCACCGACCTCTGCTACGGTCCGCACCTGCCGTCGACCGGCAAGCTGAAAGCTTGGAAAATCACCAACATCGCAGGCGCATACTGGCGCGGCGATCAAAATAACAAACAGCTCCAGCGTCTGTACGGCGTGTCCTACCCGTCGCAGAAGGAGCTTGACCAATACATCTTCCGCATCGAGGAAGCGAAGAAGCGCGACCACCGCCGTCTGGGCAAGGAGCTCGGCCTGTTCTCCCTGCGCGAAGAGTCCCCGGCGATCCCGTTCTGGCTGCCGAAGGGCCGCGTGCTCTGGAACACCTTGCGCGACTGGTCGTACAAGACCCAGCTGCGCCTTGGCTACCAGGAGATCAACACGCCGCAAGTGCTCAAGGTCGACCTGTTCCACCAGTCCGGCCACTATGACTTCTATAAAGAAAACATGTATTTCATGAACCAGGACGGCACCGAGTACGGCCTGAAGCCGATGAACTGCCCGGCGCACTGCCTCGTATTCTCCGAAGGCGTGCATTCCTACCGCGACCTGCCGATCCGCTACTCCGAATATGAGCGCCTGCACCGCTGGGAGTACTCCGGCGCGGTACACGGCCTGATGCGCGTGCGCGGCCTCTGCCAGGACGATGCGCATCTGTTCTGCACCGAAGAGCAGATCGAATCGGAGATCATGGGCGTCTTGAAGCTGCTCGAACAGACTTACACCACGCTCGGCCTGAAGTTCAAAGTCAAGCTGTCGACCCGTCCGGAAGAGTTCATGGGCGACATCGAACTGTGGAACAAGGCGGAAGCGACGCTGGAGCGCACCTTGAACGACATCAAGGCGGACTGGGTGCTCAACCCGGGCGACGGCGCGTTCTACGGTCCGAAGCTCGACTTTGACGTCACCGACTCGCTCGGCCGCACCTGGCAGTGCGCCACTCTGCAGCTCGACTTCCAGCTGCCGCTGCGCTTCAACCTGACCTACGTCGACCGCGACGGCGGCCACAAGAATCCGATCATCATCCACCGCGCGATCTTCGGCTCGATCGAGCGCTTCATCGGCATCCTGATCGAGCACTTTGCCGGCGCGTTCCCGACCTGGCTCGCTCCGGAGCAGGTGCGAATCCTCGCCATCGCCGACCGCCATGTCGAGTTCGCCGAGCAGGTGAAAGAAAAGCTGCTCGACTACGAGATCCGCGCGACGGTCGACTCCGACCACGAGAAGATCGGCTACAAGATCCGCAACGGCCAGCTGCAGAAGGTGCCGTACATGCTCGTCGTCGGCGACCGCGAAGCGGAAACGAACTCCGTTTCTGTGCGCAGCCGCGAAGCGGGCGACCTCGGCAGCAAGCCGGTCGATGAGTTCATCGCCGACATCCTGCAAGAGATCAAAGAAAAGCGTCTCTCCCAGTCTCATCTGCAAGCGACCGAAGCATAAGAAAAAGGCACTCTCCGTCATGGAGAGTGCCTTTTTGTTTCTCTTACACGTCGCGCTTGGAAAACTTGCGGACGGCAAACAGCAGCATCAGGACGCCATAGAGCAGCGTGTAGAACAGCATGATGTTGCTCGGCTCGCTCACACTGCCGAACAGCCCTTGCGAAGCGAACGAGATCGGGTTGTCAGCAACGTCAAACAGTTGGACGGTCATCCGCCGGAACAGCGAGTCAACGGGGAAGGCCAGCGAGGAAAGAATGCCGATGTTCGACAACGCCTGATTCTGGAACATCGTGCCAAACTGCTCCATGAAGCCGCCGATGAAGCCGATCCCGTACATGACGATCATGATGATGCCGCCGTTGATCGTGGTCAGGCGTGTCGAGAGCCAGAGCCCGATCGCCGTCACCAGAAGCGGCATCACCATGAAGATCAAACTGCCTTTGATCACTTGCGACGCTTCGAAATGCATGACCAGCGAACCGCCAAACAGCGTGTTCATCAACAGCACACCGAGAAAAATAAACAGGGAATAGAGCGTCATCAAACCGCCAAGCCCGATAAATTTACCGAAGATCACATCGCGGCGCTTGATCGGGCGGGCGAGGATCGTGTCGATCTGGTGGCTCTCGATCTCGCCGGACACAGAGCCAACGGTGGACAGGATCGTGAGCAGCATCGTGATGAAGTTCGCAAAAAACAGGCCGATCGAGAGGATTTGCACCG
This sequence comes from Tumebacillus sp. BK434, assembly GCF_004340785.1. Lineage (NCBI taxonomy): Bacteria > Bacillati > Bacillota > Bacilli > Caryophanales > Alicyclobacillaceae > Tumebacillus > Tumebacillus sp. BK434. The sequence goes on from NZ_SLXS01000008.1 coordinate 110,840, forward strand.
ACATAAACGTCTTCTGCAGCAGCGTTTGTCCAACATCCATCCCGGCAAAGTTAAAATTTTCGGCGAGGTCTTTGGAGGCGTAATGGCTGGCCACGCCAAAAAACGCGAGAAACGCGAGCGTCATCAGCACGGCGATCAGAAAGATCTTCTTGTACAGCGTCTCCTTAAACGACAGCTTGGCGATTGTGAACATGCTCTTGCTCCTTTCGGTTGACCCAGTACAGGAAGACATCTTCCAGATGCGGCTGCATCGGCAACAGCTCATAGAGCATCACGCCGCGCTGGCTCAAGCGGTTGACCAGCTCCGGAATCCGCTCTTCCCCGGTCAGGGCCAGCAGATAGCGCTCCGTTCCGTCATTGCTATGATGTTCGAGCGGCTCCCAGCCGGTGACCAGCCCTTCGAGTGCGGTCCAGACCGCCGGGGTCATGCCGCCGGCGCGGATCGAGACTTTCGCCTGCACATCGGTCAGTTTGCGCCATTCGCCCTGCACGATCAGCTCGCTTTTGTGGATGATCGCCACATGGTCACAGACCGACTCCACCTCCGACAGCAGGTGCGAGTTGAGGAAGACCGTCTTGCCTTCCCGCCGCAGCTCGGCCATCAGGTCGCGCACTTCGCGGCGGCCGATCGGGTCGAGCGCCGAGGTCGGCTCATCGAGGAAGATCAGATCGGGCGAGGAAATCAGCGCGGCGGCGAGGCCGATGCGCTGCTGCATGCCTTTCGAATAGCGGCGGATCTTTTCGTTTTCCCGGCCGTTCAGCCCGACGCGCTCGACCAGGTCGTCGATGCGCTTCTTCCGTTCGCCGCGCGGCACTTTGGCCAGCTCCGCATGCGTCTCCAACAGCTGGCGTCCGGTCAGCCAGTCCTGATAGCGAAACAGTTCCGGCAGGTAGCCGACTTGTGCCCGCGTCTCAGGATCGCCGATCGGGCGGCCGAGCATCTCAGCCCGGCCGCCGGTCGGATGGATCAGGCCGAGCATGGTGCGGACAAACGTGCTTTTCCCGGCGCCGTTCGGGCCGAGAAAGCCGTAGACCACCCCGCGCGGCACCGACAGCGTGATGTCTTTGCAGCCCGCCTTGCCGTCATATTGCTTCGTGAGGTTCCACGTTTGAATCACTGCATCGTTCATCGTCTTGCTCCTCTCCGCAACAGAACGCAACAAGAGCAGCCCTCAGCCGGGTGCTCTTGTCTGCGCTCTGGAATTAGTTGTAAAGTTTCGCCGTTTCCAAGAGGAACGCTTTCATCTCTTGCGTCTTGCCATCTTGCGGAGTCTCGGTGACGATGTAGGATTCCAACATGTGAATCTTGCCGTCTTTCTCCCAGACCAGCGTGCCGCCGTCGCCGTAGTGGGCCTGGATGAACAGCCCTTTGTGTCCGGCGACCGTCACGTCTTCCACTTTGTCCTGCCCTTCGATCAGCGGGATCGGCAGCGTGCTCTTCCAGTCTTTGATCGAGGCGAGCTGCTTGCTGACACCGCTCGGGATCAGCGGGGAGGCGAGGATGGTGCGGCGCAGCTCTTCCACGTCGACGTCGGCCGGAACGTCCAGTTGCAGCGCACCGATCACCTGGTAGGAGAAGTACGACTGCTCCTTGGAAAAATGATAGCTGGTCGTCTCCGGCAGGGTCAGCGAGAACTTCTTGCCGTCCAGTTTGTTGTCAAATTGCACGCCGGCACCGATCTGTTGCAGCATTTTGTTCGCCTTGACGGTGTCGAGCTCCATCTGCACGGTGTACGCCGGATGGAAGCTGCCTGCGTTCATCGCATAGCCTTGCGGAGCCGGGACCACCGGGAAGCCGGCCGCTTTCATGCTTTCCGGCGATTCGAAGGACTGGCTTTCTTGCGGCTGTTCGGCGGTGAAGGTGCCCAAGCCTTTGATCGTCTTTTCGCCGCCTTCCGTGCCGTAGAAGAGCTGTTCGATGCTGCGCAGTTCCTCCGAGTTGATCTTGACCGATTCGATCTTGTTGACGCGGAAGATCGAAAGCAGATCTCCTGCTGCCGCCTGCACTTGCGGAATCGTCAGCACGGACAGCACAACGGCTGCTGCGACAGTGCCTGCCGCCCATTTTTGATATTTTTTCGCCATGGTAAACCAGCTCCGTTTCGGTTGGGGTGGATGTGCTTGCGGTGCTTCCATCGTTTTGGCCGGTGCGGCCAGCCGGGCTTGGAACTTCTCCCAAGCCGCTTCGACATCGATCTCTGCTGCCAGCGGGAGCGGGGACAAGCTTTCCTGCAGCGCTTCATCGCTCCACGCGGCGAGCCGCTTCAGCTCGTGCAGCGTCTGGGTGCAGAGGGCGCAATGGTCGAGATGGCGGGCCAGCTCTTTGCGTTCGTCACGGGATAACTCGCCGTCCAGATAGCTCTGGATGCGCTCTTCCTGCGGACATTGGTTCATCGTTCAGCCCCCCTTTTGCGTTGATAGAGATCACGGAATTTGCGCCGTGCGCGGGCGAGCAGCGTGCCGACCGAGCCGGACTCGACGGCGGTCGCTTCCGCCAGTTCTTGATAGTTGTAGCCGGAGTATTTCATCAGGAGCAAGGTGCGGTCGCGGTCGTTCAGCGAAGTCAGCGCCTCGCGCACCGCGGCGATCTCCTCCTGTTTCAGCCAGCGTTCTTCGGTGGACGGCTCCAGCCAGCGGTCGAACAGTTCCTGCCCTTCATCGCGGGCGGTGCGCCTGCGCTCGCTGCGCAGGTGGTTGTACGCGGCGTAGATGCCGGCTTGGGTCAGCCAGCCGCCGAGGTTGTGGATTCCTTGCAGATCCTGATCGTACAGCTTGAGGAACACATCTTGCGCCAAGTCTTCCGCCACGGTCTGATCGCGGGTGATCCGCATGATCTGGCGGACAACCTGCGGGTAATAGGTGGTGAACACTTCCTGAAACGGCGGTGCCGTCTGCGGACTCGGGCGTTCTGCCATGCGTGCGGTACCCTCCATTCTGCGCCTCCTTTCCTGCGTGCTTCTACCTGTATGAAACCGCCGGGGCGAATTTTGTGACACAAAAAAGAACATGGCGCAAAAAATTCTTGCGCCATGCCATCAGTGTACCCTATGCGCCAAACGTGGAGTAGCCAAAGAATCCGCCCAAGATGCCGGCGACGGCGATCGCGCCGAAGTAGAGCCGCAGCAGATTGGCCCGCTCGCGGGGCGGCAGAGCTTCACGCACCGCTTCGATCTGCTGCGAGTTGCGAATGATCACGAGCAGTGAGCTGATCATCCCGATCAGTCCGAAAAAGGAGGCCGGGCCGCCCCCGATCCATTTGAAGAGGAGGGCGAGCATGAGAGCGCCAAGACCGATCGGATACAGAAACTTGTCCAGCTTGGCGAGCTGCTTGCCTTTCGAGCGCACCAAGACGGTATAGAGGTTCAGCAAGACGGCGGCGATCATCATGAACTGAAACATCGTGGTTATCGTATGGGTCGTCATGTCGATTCTCCTTCTATTATCAGAATTTTATATCTATTAGTATACAGGATTACTCGTCGTTGCGGTTGATCAATCGTGCGCGCGTCAAAATCTTTTCGCCAAATTTATCGCGGAGCTTGTCCATCGTCCGCGACAGCTCTTGCTGCTTGGGGTCGGGAGCGGCGGCGAGGGGGGCGGACGTTTCGAACAGGCTGAGCTGCTGGGTGTGCTCGACCGCTTCGCCTTCCTTGACCAGCCCGGAGACGGAGACGCCGATCAGGCGGATCGCGTCGCCTGTGGTGAGGGCGCATTTGGCGAGCAGCGACTTCACCGTGTCGTAGATGACGATCTCCAGACTGGTCGGCACGGGCAAGGTGTGACTGCGGGTGATCGTGCGAAACGGGGCGTAGCGCAGTTTTAAGGTGACGGTGCGCCCTTCCACTCCGGCGCGGCGCAGGCGGCGGGCGACCTTTTCCGCCTGGCCGAGCAGGGTGGCTTCGAGGAACGGCACATCGCGGACATCTTCGGCGAAAGTGGTCTCGTGCCCGACCGATTTCGCCTCGCGCTCCGTTTCCACCGGACGTTCGTCGAGGCCGCGCGCGAGCAGGTAGAGGTGGTCGGCGAAATCGCCGAGGTGGATGCGCATGCGCTTGAGGTCCATCTGCGCGACATCGCCGATCGTCTTCAGACCGAGGCGGAGCAATTGCTCCGCGCTCTTGGCGCCGACGCCCCAGAGCCGGGTGACGGGCAGGTGATGGATGCGGGCGGCGAAGTTGTCTGGCGTGAGCACGACAAGGCCGTCGGGCTTCTCCAGATCGGAGCCGAGCTTGGCGAGGAACTTGTTGTAGGCGACGCCGACCGATGCGGCCAGGCCGAGCTCTTCGCGGATCTCGCGCTTCAGCCGCGCGGCGATCGTCACGCCGTCGCCGAACAGCCTGCGGCTGCCGGTGACGTCGAGGAACGCTTCGTCGACGGAGAGCTTTTCGATCAGGGGGGTGTAGCGTTCGAGGATGCTGAACATCTGGCGGGAGACCAGGGCGTATTTTTTCATATCGGGAAAGAGGAAGATGCCGTCCGGGCAGAGCCGTTTGGCCTGTGCGGTCGGCATGGCGGAGCGCACGCCGTACTTGCGCGCTTCGTACGAGCAGGTCGAGACCACCCCGCGGCTTTCGGCCGACCCGCCGATGATCACCGGCTTCCCGCGCAGCTCCGGCGCGTCGCGCTGCTCGACCGACGCGAAGAAAGCGTCCATATCCAAGTGCAAGATCGTGCGTTCCATCTCTCTTCCCTCCGAACAAATGTTTCTATAAGGCAAGAATAGCAAAAAAACCGCTCCGACTCCAGTCGAAACGGTTTTCCTGTTTTCAGAGCAGCGTCTTGCAGTAGCCGATCAGGTACTGGTAAGCATTCCGCCGGTCGTCCATCGACAGGACTTGTCTGCCGGGGCGCGGGTTGATGTCGAGGGCATAGAGCCCGCCGTCTGTGGTCAGCCCGATGTCGATGCCGAGGAAGGCGAGCGACGGGCGAAGCGGCGTCAGCGCCTCTGCGGTCAGCACGGCAACTTGCTCGATCTGCTCCCGGGCCGGCACCGGCAAGCACTGGCTGCGCAGCTCCTCTTGCAGCCACGCCAAACTTTCTGTGCGTCCGCCTTGGGCGAGGTTGGTGACCGCCTGACCGGATTGGCCAACGCGGGGCACGGTGGCGACGGGACGCCAGCGCTTGCTATCGTCGCGGTAAAGCACGACGCGCAGGTCGATCTTGCTGCCATCCGCTTCGACGAGCGGCAAGCCTTGTTGGATCAGATGCTTCTCGCGCCCGAGCCTCCGCGCGATCATCTTGCGCATCGCAGCCGTGCCAAGCACTTGCTCCTTGCCTTCCGCCACCGCATACCGCCCGTCCGCCGCGCGGGTGATCCGCACCACGCCGCGCCCTTTCGAGCCGCGCACCGGCTTGACAAAGACGCTCGGGTGCCGCTGCAGCCAGCTCTCCACATCGTCCGCGCTGTGCAGGGCGGACGATTCCGGCAGATGCGGGCGCAGCGCCGCCGATTGAAGCAGCGTCCGCCACACGCCGCGCTTGTCGGGCAGGCGCGGGTTCACGACCCGGGCGCCTTTTTGGATCAGCCCGCGCTTTACGGTGGCGTAGCGGGCATCGGTGCGCGCCACATGCACAAACACCTGGTCCACGACCACCTGCGGCAGCGCCGCCGTGCCGTGCCGCCATGCGCCGTTTGCTCCGAGCAGATAGCCGCGCACCGTGTTGCTCGCAAGCGACACCTGATGCGGATGGAAAAACAGCACCGGCCAGCCTGCCGCCCGTCCTTCTTCCGCCAGCAAAAGCCACGTCGGCGACAGGCTCTGTCTGGAAGCGGGGGCGGGCAGGTCGGTCGTCATCAGTCCGAGCAGATCTGGTTTCAAGCGGCTGTCCCTCCCTTGACGAGTTCTCGTCTATTTTATGAAAGCAAAGCGTGATCGGTCTCACCATTTTCGAGCGGCTTCGTATACTTACAACAGCAGGGTGAACATGCTAACATAGAGAAAGTGACTTTTTGGTACATAGTGGCTTTTTTCATGAGGAGGAGTACAACATGAACGATTATTTAGTACGCGCAACCGCACTGGACGGCAAACTTCGCGCGTTTGCTTGTATAACGACCGACATCGTCCGCGAGCTCTCGGACCGCAACAAAGCGCTGGCGCTGGCGAGCGCTGCGCTTGGCCGCACGGCGACGATGGCGGTGATCATGGGCGTGATGCTGAAGGGCAAAGAGACGGTCACCTTGCAGATCCGCGGCGATGGCCCGCTCGGCCGCATCGTGGCGACGGCCGATTCGGAAGGGCATGTGCGCGGCTATGTGGACAACCCGCTGGTCGAACTGCCCCCGAAGGACGGTATCGTCTTCGGCGATGTGGAAAAGCTCGACGTCGGCGCAGCGGTCGGCGACGGATTCCTGTTCGTAATCAAAGACCTCGGCATGAAAGAGCCGTACGTTGGCTCTGTGCCGTTGGCGACGGGCGAGATCGGCGACGACTTCCTGTACTATTTCGCGCAGTCGGAGCAGACCCCGTCGGCGCTTGGCCTCGGCGTGCTGATCGACAAAGAGCAGACCGTCACCCAGGCGGGCGGCTTCCTGCTCCAGCTGCTGCCGGGCGTGGCCGAGGAAGACATCGACTACATCGAAGACCAGATCAAGCAGTTCCCGCACATCACCTCGCTGCTCGTGCAAGGGCAGACGCCGGAGCAGATTTTGCAGCGGCTGATCCCGGGCGAGATCAAATTCAATGAAAGAGTCGAGATCGGCTTCCAATGCGACTGCTCCCGCGAACGCTTTGCCCGCGGCTTGATCTCGCTTGGCGAGACGGAGCTGCAAAAGATCGCCGAAGAAGACAAAGCGGCAGAACTGGTCTGCCATTTCTGCAATGAAATGTATCATTTTAATGAAGAGCAGCTGTTGGAGCTGGTCCGCGACGCGAAGAGGGATTGACAGAAAAACCCGTTCCACGATACACTAAGACCAACAAACAACGTAATTCCAACTACAATACTTGGTTTTATATAAACAGGGGAGGGTATTTTTCATGCGTATTGCAAACAACATTGCAGAGCTGATCGGCCAGACTCCGATCGTGAAACTGAACACCATCGCCGGTCCGGATGATGCGGAGATCTATGTGAAGCTGGAGTCGTTCAACCCGGGCGGTTCTGTCAAAGACCGCATCGCCTACTCGATGATCATCGAAGCGGAAAAAGCGGGCGAGTTGAAGGAAGGCACGACCATCGTCGAGCCGACTTCCGGCAACACCGGCATCGGCCTGGCGATGATGGCAGCGGCGAAAGGCTACCGTGCCGTGCTCGTCATGCCGGACACCATGTCGATCGAGCGCCGCAACCTGCTGCGCGCGTACGGCGCTGAACTCGTGCTCACCCCGGGCGCAGAAGGCATGAAAGGCGCGATCGCGAAAGCAAAAGCGCTGAAGGAAGAGAACCCGGAATGGTTCATGCCGCAGCAGTTCGACAACCCGAACAACCCGAAGATCCACCGCGAGACCACCGCAGCTGAGATCCTCGAAGCGTTTGGCGGCGAGCTGGACGCCTTCGTCGCAGGCGTCGGCACCGGCGGCACGATCACCGGCGTCGGTGAAGTGCTGAAAGGCAAGAACCCGCAGATCCAGATCGTGGCGGTCGAACCGTCCGCCTCCCCGGTCCTCTCCGGCGGCAACCCTGGTCCGCATAAGATCCAAGGCATCGGCGCAGGCTTCGTGCCGTCGATCATGAACACCGATCAAGTCGATGAGATCGTCCAAGTCGACAACGAGATCGCGTTCGAGTATGCGCGCCGTCTGGCGAAAGACGAAGGCATCCTCGTCGGCATCTCCTCCGGCGGCAACGTGTATGCAGCCCTGCAGGTCGCGAAGAAGCTCGGCAAAGGCAAGAAAGTCCTCACCGTAGCTCCGTCCACCGGCGAGCGCTACCTGTCCACCGCCCTGTTCCAATTCGAATAAGCGCAGAGATTCTGCCAAGAACGAAGAGCATCCGCAAGTCGGGTGCTCTTTTTTGCTATAATAGATAGAGTTTGGCGCAGAGGAAGTGGGAACGTGAGATACAATCCGTATGTGATACATATTGAAAACGAAGCGCATCTGTACGCCGAGTTCCGGCAGGTCGGCTCGACGGAAGCCGGGAACCGGATCATGCTGAACAAAGGGCGCGGGTTTGTGATCCGCATCGACAACGTCAGCTTGAAAGCGGCGAACATTTTGAAACAGGAGATGCTCTCGAAAGGCGGCGACGCGGCGGTGCATCGGGATGTGGCGGGTCTGACGGCCGGCGACTCGTCGATCGTGCTGCTCGGCACCAAGCGGCAATTTTCGGAAGTGATCCAGAAGCTGAAGATCCAGCCGTTCGGCTTGAAGCAGCTCAGCGAGGAACTCAGCTCTGTGCTGGAGCGCTTCGAAGCAAAAGGGCACCGGACGCTGACGTTCGGAGACGGCGCCTATACGTGGGAGTTCGGCAGCCGGACGCTGGTGATGGGCATCTTGAACGTCACGCCCGACTCGTTTTCTGACGGCGGGCGCTGGGCCGACCTCGACAAGGCGGTTGCGCACGCCCGCGAGATGATCAATGCGGGCGCTGACGTGCTCGACATCGGCGGCGAATCGACCCGTCCCGGTCATGCGCCGGTCGATGCGCAGGAAGAAATGCGCCGCGTCGTGCCGGTGATCGAACGCCTGTCGCGGGAAGTGAACGTCCCGATCTCGATCGACACCTACAAGGCGTCGGTCGCCGAAGCGGCAGTCCGGGCGGGTGCGCACATCGTCAACGACGTCTGGGGTTTCAAACAGGACCCGGAGATGGCAGCCGTCTGCGCAAAGCTGAACTGCCCGGTGATCTTGATGCACAACCGCGAGACGCCGTATGAGCAGGACCTGATCACCGGTGTCGTCCGCGACATTCGCGAATCGATCGCGCTGGCTCATGCAGCGGGTGTGTCTGACGAACAGATCATCTTGGACCCCGGCATCGGATTTGGGAAAACGCACGAACAGAACCTGTACATGATGAAGCGCATGGACGATTTTACCGGCCTTGGCTACCCGGTGCTGCTCGGCACGTCGCGCAAGTCGATGATCGGCAATGCGCTCTGCCTGCCGGTCGACGAGCGCGTCGAAGGCACGGCGGCGACGGTGGCGCTTGGCATCGCCAAAGGCGTGGACATCGTGCGGGTGCATGACGTAAAAGAAATGGCGCGCGTCGCCCGGATGACCGACGCGATGGTGCGCTAGGCGAAGGAGACGAGGGAAGGATGGACAGGATCTATATCTCCGGCATGGAGTTCTACGGCTACCACGGCGTATTTGAAGAGGAAAACCGGCTCGGGCAGCGGTTTTATGCGGATCTCGTGTTGCACGCGTCGCTGAAAGCGGCCGGCGAGACGGACGATCTCAGCAAGACGGTCAACTATGCGGAAGCGTACGCGGCGATCAAAATCATCATGGACGGCGAGCCGGTGCAGCTGATCGAAACGCTGGCTGAGCGCATCGCGCAGCAGATGCTCGACCTGTATCCGATGGTGCAGCAGGCGCAGGTCAAAGTGACCAAGCCGTCGCCGCCGTTCCCAGGGGCGCTGAGCGGCGTGGCGGTGGAGGTCATCCGTGAACGATAACGGCCGCGAGCTGCACACCGCCTACCTGTCGCTCGGCTCCAACCTCGGCGACCGGGTGCAAAATCTCTGCGCGGCGATCCGGCTTCTGAATGCACACCCTGACATTCAGGTGACGAACATCTCCTCGGTTTATGAGACAGCCCCGGTCGGAATGACCGACCAGCCCGACTTTTTGAACCTCGCTTTGGAGATCAAAACCCATTTGGGCCCCCAAAATTTGCTTAAAATTACCGGTTCTACAGAATTAGACATGGGTCGTCAAAGGGATATCAAGTGGGGACCGCGTACTTTAGATATAGACATCCTGCTCATGGACAAGCAGGTCATGGACACGGCGGAACTCACTTTACCACATCCCCGGATGGGGGAACGCGCATTTGTCCTACTACCACTCGCAGAACTTGCAGGCGGCATGGTTCATCCTGTTACGCAGCAAACCGTGTCAGACATGGCCAATCAGGTTGACGGAAAGGAAGGGGTCTTTCTATGTCAGATACCATTGGCAAGCGTTTGCGGGCTTTCCGAAAGCTGAAGAACCTCACACAGCAGGAATTGGCCGACAAACTGCATGTCTCGATCGCCATTGTAGGGGCGATCGAGAGAGGCACCAGAATGCCCTCCAATGAGCTGCTCCGCTCCATCCACGCCGTGCTTGGCGTGACAGAACAGGAGCTGCGCGGCGAGACGCTAACAATTGGTGGTTGAGAAAAGCAGTTGAGAGATGGTAAGATGAAGCTACTATGAATTCGGAGCGAGGCACAGACCCTACGGTCTGTGTTTTTCGCTGTCTATAGATTGGAGTGAAGGTTTCATGTTGAAGATCGGACAGGTAGAGCTGGAAAACAACGTAATCTTGGCGCCGATGGCCGGTGTCTGCAACCCGTCCTTCCGCGTTTTGGCGAAAGAGATGGGCGCAGGCATGGTCTGCGCGGAGATGGTCGCGACGAAAGCTTTGCAGCATGGCAACGCGAAAACCCGCTCCATGCTGACCATTCTGCAGGAGGAAAAACCGGTTTCGATGCAACTGATGGGCTGTGACGTGGAGTCGATGCGCATCGCGGCCGAGCTGGTCGCCGATACGGATGCGGCGATCGTCGACATCAACATGGGCTGCCCGGCGAACAAGGTGCACAAGGCCGGCTCCGGCGCGGCGCTGGCCCGCGACCCGCAGAACGCGGCAAGAATCGTCGAGGCGGTCGTCAAAGCGGTGCCGAACAAGCCGGTGACGGTGAAGTTCCGCAAAGGCTGGGACGATGACAACATCAACGCCGTCGAAGTGGCGAAAGCGGTCGAGGCGGCAGGCGCGCAGGCGGTGGCCGTCCACGGCCGCACCGCGAAGCAGATGTACCAGGGCCAGGCGGACTGGAGCATCATCCGCGCCGTGAAAGCGGCGGTCAACATCCCGGTGATCGGCAACGGCGACGTGACCACACCGCAAAAAGCGGTGCAATTGCTGCAGGAGACCGGCGCGGACGGCGTGATGATCGGCCGCGGCTCGCTCGGCAACCCGTGGATTTTCCGTGCGGTGACGCACTTCATGGCGACAGGCGAAGAACTGCCGCTGCCGTCTGCCGAAGAGCGCATCCGTGTCGCCTTGCGCCACACCGACCTGCTCGTCGCGGAGAAAGGCGAGTACACCGGCACCCGCGAAATGCGCAAACACATCGCCTGGTACACCAAAGGCCTGCGCGATTCCAACCAGTTCCGCGACAAGATCAACCTGCTGGAAACTTCCGAAGCGTTGAAAGAGGCATTGCACGAGTATTATGCGTACTTGCTGAAGTATGAAGCGCAAGAAGTGATGAACTAAAAGCGTTTCTTGAACCGCTGTGTTTTCAGCGAGATCGAGTCTGTAAAGACGAGAATACTGGAATCACTGGTGCTGCTGTCTAAATGACCCTCATGTAGGAGAGGATGGAAGATGACTTTGCGGAGCTTGGCGTGACCTGTGCAGGGTGGCGCAAGTTTCGCTAGCCAGTCTTTTTCCAGCGACTCTTTTGCATGGGGGTTTTTGCGTGAAACATGTGGTGAGCGTTTCCTTGGGTTCTGCTTCACGCAATCATAAAGTGATCATCCGGCTGTTCGGGCAGGAATTGCTGGTCGAGCGGATCGGCACGGACGGGGACCGCCAAGCGGTGATCCGCGCCATTCGGAGCATGGACGGACAGGTCGATGCTTTCGGGATGGGCGGCATCGACCGCTATATCTATGTGCACAACCGCCGCTACACGTTTCGGGAAGCGGAAGAGATCGCCCGCCACGCCCGGCTCACTCCGATCCTCGACGGCTCCGGGCTGAAAAATTCGCTGGAGCGCCACGTCGTCCATCTGCTGGCCGACCATCCTTTGATCCGGCTGCGCGGGAAGAGAGTGCTGCTCGTCTCCGGCGTCGACCGTTTTGGCATGGCCGAAGCGCTCGTGGAGACCGGCTGCGAGGTGGTGTTTGGTGACTTGATGTTTGGCCTCGGCCTGCCGGTGCTGATCCGCTCGCTCCAAGGGCTCGATCGCGCCGCCCGCCTGATCGCCCCGCTGATCACGCAGCTCCCGATCCGCTTTTTGTATCCGACGGGGGAGAAGCAGCAGCAGATCCAGGCGAAATTTGCCAAACACTACCGGAATGCCGACGTGATCGCAGGTGATTTTCATTTTATCCGCCGCCATTTGCCGGACCGGCTGGACGGGAAGATCGTGCTGACCAATACGGTGACGCCGGGGGATGTCGAGCTGCTGCGAGCGCGGGGAGTGAAGCATCTGGTGACGACGACGCCCGATCTGGAGGGGCGCAGCTTTGGCACGAACGTGATCGAAGCCTTGCTCGTCGCGCTGCAGGACAGCCGCCGCGAACTGGCGCCGGTGCAGTATTTGGCGCTGCTCGACAAGACCGGCTTTGCTCCGCGGATTGAAACGTTGACAAGGTGAGTGTGAAGCAACTATAATCTTTTGAAAGAAAGCTTTTATGATACAAATCGAGCACTGTCAGCGAGTAGGTTGGCAGTGTTTTTCTTATAACAATGGAGAGACGGAGCTGATCGGGGATGTCGGAGAAAGAAACGCTGCTCACCCAAGGTGGGCTTTTGAAATTAGAAGAAGAGCTGGACCATCTGAAATCGGTAAAGCGCCGTGAAGTGGCGGAGCGGATTCAAGTTGCGATTAGCTATGGCGATATCAGTGAAAACTCGGAGTATGAAGACGCGAAGAATGAACAGGCTTTTATTGAAGGCCGGATCATGACGCTAGAGAAGATGCTGCGCAACGCCCGCATCATCCGCGACGAAGATGTGGCGACAGGGGCGGTCAGCATCGGGGCGCGCGTGGTGATCAAGGATCTGGAGTTTGGCGATGTGATGGAGTACCTGATCGTCGGCACCGCCGAGGCCGATCCGACCGAAAATAAGATTTCGAACGAATCTCCGGTCGGCCGGGCTTTACTTGGACGGGTGATTGGCGATAAGATTGAAGTTAATGTACCTGCGGGTATGATCGAATATGAGATTCTGGAAATCAAAAAATAGAAGTTATCGGAGTGAGAGCCCATGTCAGAAGAACAACAGCAATCCACGTCCACGCTCGAGATGAGCGAGCAGATGCAGGTGCGCCGCGAGAAATTGCAGGCCCTGTACGACAAAGGGATCGAACCGTGGGGCAAGCGCTTTGAGGCGTCCCATACTTCTCAGGAGATCCTCGCGTTCGGCGAGGATAAGACCAAGGAGGAATTGGCGGAGATCAACCAGCCGGTGAAGATCGCCGGCCGGATCATGCTGAAGCGCGGTCAGGGCAAGGCGGCTTTTTCGCACATCCAGGACGCAGCGGGACGCGTGCAGATCTACGTCAAGAAGGACACTGTCGGCGACGAGTCTTACGAGCTGTTTGACAAGATGGACATTGGGGATTTTGTAGCGGTCGAAGGCACGATTTTCAAAACGAACAAAGGCGAAGTTTCGGTGGGCGTCGAGAAGTTGGAACTGATGTCGAAGTCGCTGCGCCCTTTGCCGGATAAGCATGCCGGCCTGAAGGACGTCGAACAGCGCTACCGTCAGCGCTATGTCGACCTGATCGTCAACCCGGACGTACGCGAGACGTTTGTGATGCGTTCGAAGATCATCCAGGCGATGCGCCATTTCTTTGACGGCCAAGGCTTCCTCGAAGTCGAGACCCCGACGATGCACGCGATCGCGGGCGGCGCAGCGGCGCGGCCGTTTATCACGCACCACAATGCGCTGGATATGGAGCTGTACATGCGCATCGCGCTGGAGCTGCATCTGAAGCGTTTGATCGTCGGCGGATTGGAGCGCGTCTATGAGATCGGGCGCGTGTTCCGCAACGAAGGCGTTTCGACGCGCCACAACCCGGAGTTCACGATGCTGGAGCTGTACCAGGCGTACGGGGATTACACAGACATCATGACGCTGACTGAAAACTGCGTGGCGTATTGCGCGGAGCAGGTGCTCGGCAAGACGAAGATCGAGTATCAAGGCGTGGAAGTGGATCTGACGCCGCAGTGGAAGCGCATCTCGATGGTCGACGCGGTGAAAGAAGAGACCGGCGTGGACTTCTCGCAGGTGTATGCGGACGAAGAGGCGCACGCGCTGGCGAAGCAGCACAACGTGCAGGTGGAGAAGGCGTGGAAGGTCGGTCATATTCTGAATGCGTTCTTCGAGGAGTTCGTGGAGGCGAAGCTGATCCAGCCGACGTTCATCACCGGCCAGCCGGTGGAGATCTCGCCGCTGGCGAAGAAGAACCCGGAAGATCCGCGCTACACCGACCGCTTCGAGCTGTTCATCGTCGGCCGCGAGCATGCGAATGCGTTCACCGAGCTGAACGACCCGATCGACCAGCGCGAGCGTTTCGAAGCGCAGCTCGTCGAGAAGGAGCAAGGCAACGACGAAGCGCATGAGATGGACGAAGACTACATCCAAGCGCTGGAGTTCGGCATGCCGCCGACCGGGGGCTTGGGCATCGGCGTCGACCGTCTGGTCATGCTCCTGACCAACCAGCCGTCGATCCGCGATGTGCTGCTGTTCCCGCATATGCGACATATTTAAGACGAGAAGAAGGACTTGGCCTAAGGGTCAGGTCCTTTTTTTGTGTTTGCGGATGGGAGAGGGGGGAGGAGAGTGTGATTGGTGTGGGAGTGTTGTTGGTGTTGGTGTTGGGCGAGTATGGCGTGAGTATGAGTTTGAAGGCTTGGATATGTTTTGTTTTGCACAGATTGGGACGGTTGTGCGTGGAGAAATGGGATGAAACTGTGCGGAAATGGGGATAACGTGTGTGAATTTGTGGACAACGCTGTGGGTAATGTGGATAAGTTGGGGATAAAGAACGATAAGGTGGATAACTTTTTGGTTTCGAAGCGAAGCAGATTTAGAGAGAAGGCTTGTGAAATAGGGCATTTCCCACGCGTGAACGCTGAACTTGCATGGTTTTGCAGCAGTTTGTTTCGCTGCGCGCATTGTGGATAAGTTCTGTACATGTTAAGATGTTTCTTGTCGCCGCGACGTATCATCCGGTGCGAAACAGTAAAAAATGCTTTCCAGTGATGCAAAATATTCTTGTTGACTTTCTGATAGGCTTTGTGTTACATTATCTCTTGTCGCCGCGAGAGACATGCGGTGATGGTAGCCCAGCTAAGCACGCGACATCCTGTCGCAACGCTGGACAATGAACATCCTGTTCTTGATCCTTGAAAACTAAACGAGTGTTACAGAGATGAGATACGAGTCAAGATACAAGCTT